>CAYSGC010000225.1:0-4285 GCA_964430145.1 uncultured Fusobacteriaceae bacterium
ATACATTATTTTTGATTTTACTCCAAAGAAAAAAAGTGCCCTAGGGCACTTACTTATTCAATAATAGAAATAAAGAAACAATAATATAGATAAATATAATTCCCTTAAGGATATTTAACTTTGATTTTTTGGCACTGTTTACCTTTTTTAATATCCACAAAACCAGCTTTATTTTTTTCATTTCCAACGGAAGCTTTTTTAGAGCCTTATTCATTTGTTTTTCTAATTCTTCATTCTGAATATCTATTTTGATCACCTTTTTCTTTCAATTGTACCAAAAGAACAATTCAAAATCAAAAGAAAACTAAAAATCTCTTTTAAAGACTATTAATAGTTATCCAAATGAAATTCTCAATGTCTATATAATCTCTAGGTTTTAGTTCCTTTAGATCCTCCATAAGTTTTTCTGTATAAGTTAAAAATGAATTATAGGTCTGCCAGTTAGGTAGCATATTGTAGTTTAAGTCAAATCCAAAAACTTCTGCAGCTTTTTTGGATACTTTCGGTTTTAAGAAAGGATACTTTTGAGGTTGGATCATATTCATAAAGTAGGTGATAAGAGTCCATTTGTTACAGGAAATCTTATTGAAAAACTCCTTGTATTCAAAGAAATCTTTTTCCTCAATTGTTTCCTTCTTATATAGGAAGTTGTATAAAATCTTTACAAACTCCTCTTGATTTTCTTCTATACCTATAGCTTTTCTAAAGTTAGTTTTTTCAATACTGTGAATTATCTTAGTTGCTGAAATTAACTTTTTAGATATTTCGCATATATCTTTATATTGACCTTCATCTATCTTAGCTAGTAGATTTTCTTCAGAAAAATGATTAATAAAATCATTACTTATTTCTTCCTTACTCTTTCTTTCAAGCTCTATATACTTTTCATCATAAAAACCTTCTGGGTAGGATGTATGGAAGATTTTTATCAGTTCCTCTAAGGAAAGACTTTCATCAAAAGTATTCTTTTTATTTTTTTTATTTGATAAGGAGGTTAACAGTTTATCCTCTTTAAACTTACCTATTTCACCTTCATCTAAAACTTCTTCCAATAAAGCTATCTTAGAGTTTAAAAGTTTTACCCCACAATTAATAAAGTCGATCTCTATTTTGTGATCTGTGATAGATAAAACTTTACCTATACCCCACTCACTTTTTTTAAGATGTCTGACATATTTCATAATTTATCTCCCCTCCTTTAATAGTCCCCATATAATATTACCCCATAATACTCTTTTTTCAAAAAATAAAAACGAAACAGAACAAAACTTTTATAGTATGTATATGTATTTATGTATTATGTATTATGTAGAGAAAATAAAAAAAAAGCTTTAATCGCTTAGAAACTTTTATTCTCAATGGGTTTAAGAAAGATCATAAAAAAAAAATATAAATTAAAGAGGATTATATTTTTAGCTCAATAAAAATAGTCTCTTAAAATTATGTTGTATATGGGATGGTAAAGCAGCCCAATAAAATCAATGGATATATAAAAGCTTATTTGAATTATTGTTATAATTTGTAGAGGATTAAGAAGAAAACCTTTATTTTTATGGGATTAAAAATTATACCTATAGAAGGATGATAATCTAAGGTATATTTTTCAGTGATTTTTTTGAATATAAAATATAACTTATAAGGGATAGTAAGGGGAGAGAAGGAGACTTTTTCTTATTATTAATAAGTGATGATAAAATAGCCCTTAAAATCTTTGGAAAGATTAAAAGAGTGCTCTATAAAATCGAATAGAAACATCTTTATGTTAAATAAGTGATGATAAAGGAGGCCTTATTTTTTGAGAATATTCTTTATAATATATGAGGGATTATAAAGAAACTATTTATCTTTTGGGGACTTAGAGCCAACAAATCTTTTAAGTGCTTATTTAATAAGGAGTAGTTTATAATCCTTTATTAAACATAATTACCTTTAAAGGGTTCTAACTTATAGGTGATGGTAAAGGAGCTCTTTAAATTAAAGGTTAGTTTAAATGTAAAAATAAAAAAACAGGGTATAATAAATAGGTGATGGTAAAAAGGAAAGAGAGGATTCCTTTATATTAAATAAGTGATGATAAAGAAGGTAAATTAATGCTCAGATTTTTTATAATCCCTTATTATTTATAAGAGGCTTAGTGTGGGTATAATTAATAGAGGATTATAAAGGAGATAAGGAAAATCATAGGAAATTTTAAAAATCAAAATTATGAATTATAGATGATGATATCTTTATAGTGCTTTTCTTTGATAAGTACTTAAAAAGTATATTATAGTTTCTAAGGGATTATAAAAGAGCCTTTATTTTTCTAAACTACTTGCATTTTTATGGAAAAATGATATAATTAATTCTAATTAATATTATAATTTGGATGGGATGATAACCAGGAGGAAAAGAGTGGCTATAAAATCAAAGGAAGCCCTGACGGAAGTGCTTCAAATTTCCGATGTAAAAGATTTTAGTGTAAACATAAGGGCTACAAAGCCTAAAAAGATACCAACTAAAACTGTATCTTTATACTTAGAGGATATGGAGATTAAAGATACTATAAACCAGCCATTTCTTTTTATAATTTTGCCGTTTTTTACATCAAAGAGGCAGAGAAATGTAAATTTGGTTTATGAGATCGCCAATGCAGGGATTAAGTTTGGTGCTTCATTGAGTACAGATGACTTTGAAGGAATTAAAAACCAACAGCCCTCAGACTTTGAAAAAAATGTATTCTACTTTGTACTCTACAAGTTTCAGGAACTTCTTATGGAGAAGGAAACAGAGGGAAAAAACTACATTGTATTTAATATAGAGGAAGTAATAGATTATCTGGGTCTTAAATTTTCTATGAAGTACTACAGAAAGATGGAGGAAACACTATACAACCTTCAGGCAACGACCTATAAGATTGTTATTAGAAATAGAAAAAAGGCGGGTAATATAATTAGAGAGGTGTATAAGGAGCCCCTAAATCTTATAAAATATGAAAAGATCAAGGAAAGAAATACAGAAACCAATAAGATGAAGGTTTACTACAAGGTTAAACTTGATGAGAGAATTATAGAGGAACTTAAAAGGAAGCACTACTCTATCTTTGACAGGCACCTCCTTAATGACCTTAGAAAGGCAGACAGAGCTTCTGAAAAGATCTATCAGTATATAAGTATGAAGAGGTTTTCAGATGATGCCGGGGAGCAGAGGATAGAGACTCTGGCGACCATTGTACCTCTTACAACTACCAGCAGGATAAAGAAAAAGCTGAAAAACGGTAAGGTAAAAGAGTATGAGGTAAGTAAGATAAAGCAGGTCCTAAGAAGAATAAAGAAATGTTTTGATGTTCTGGTTTCCAAGGGATATTTATTGGATTACCAGGTGGAGGAAATGAAGGATATAAAAAGTTATAAGTTTGTATATAGTTTTAACCCAGAAAAGGACAACAACTGTCATATCTCAAGCCTTATAGAAAGTAAGAGTATAAAACGGATAGCTGCTAATGCTGAAAAAGCTACAGGGACTAAACCGGCAGCAAAGAGTGTTGGTGGTATAACAGATGATATAAGAAAAGAGATCCAGAGAGCGAAGAAGAATATTTTTGTATCTAAAGCATGGAATAAAAGGGTGGACAACAAGATCTTAAAACTTATCAAGGAAGAGGGAGAGGATTATACAAAGAATATTTTAAGAATCCTCTATGAAAACCTGAATACAGATATAAATAAAACCCTGGTTTCCTATATAAGCGGTATAATGAAAAACCTTAAAAAGCAGCAGAAGGAAGATCTTAATACTGAAAAGCCTGTGGAGACAAGAGAAAAACTTGAAAGAGTAAGGATAGCAGAGGAGATCGAGGAAGCGATAACTCCAGAGATAGTAGAGGAGAAAAGGGACGTAAGGGGAGACTTAGAGGAAAAGAATGCAGATGTAACAGATCCTATAAGCAAACTCCTTCTTGAGCTCTATGATAAGATGTCTTCAGAGGAAAAGTCTGAGGTGAAGGAAAAAGCAAGGAAGCAATACCTTAAGACTACAAATAGTAAGAGTTTTAATACTATACATGAAAAGATATTTTCTACAATGGAGAGAATATATGTTTTAGAGATCCTGAGAAAGGAAAAGGGACTGGCCTAAAATAAAATTATAAATAATAAGTGATGAGGTGTGGTTTATCCGCACCTTTTTTTATTTGGAACATGATTTATAACTTATAGAGGATGATAAAAGAAAATAAAAAAACCTGTCTCACGACAGGTTAAACTTCTAAAATGGCTGGGGTAGTTGGATTCGAACCAACGCATGC
>CAYSGC010000226.1:0-4214 GCA_964430145.1 uncultured Fusobacteriaceae bacterium
GTGGCAGGAGAGGTGAGTTAGGATGTATGATATTAACTTTCTGACACCGGAATATAGAGAAAAACTGAAGAGAAACAACCTGATTAGAAGGTGCAGCGTGATATTGGGTGTCGTATTTATAGCACAGCTTATTGTGTTCTCAGGCCTCTTTATCTGGAACAGAAGTATAGAAGATGATATTCAGAGAGAGAAGCAGGAGATAGCGCTTAAGGAGGGGAAGATAGCTCAGATTCAAAAGGAGATGTCTGAGATCCCTGACCTTACAGATAAGATTACCCTTATAGAGGATCTCTTTAAAAATGAAAACTTTAGAATATCAGAGGTAATACAATCTTTAGAGGACAGTGTACCCACCAATTTGTGGTTCAACAAGATGAACTATGAAAGTGGCAGGATAAGAATAAGTGGTGTTTCCTATCAAAACTGGGAGCTGGGACTAACATCTGAGGAAAACCTCTATCAGTTTGAAAAAAATCTAATAGAGAGCGATCTATATAAAAAAATACACCATGATTTTACAAAGGCCGGGGAACAGAATACCCATAAGGTGAATAACTTCCAGTTTGAACTGGAATTAAAGGATTAGGGAGGTGAGGTAATGGAGTTGTTTGGAAGGGAGATAGCGATAGACCTAGACGATAGACAGCAGGAGTTGGGATTTTATATAGTTACAGCTCTCACAGTACTTCTTATAACTCACCTTTTTATAGTGAGACCTATAGTGACCATAAGAAGGAATCAGAAGGCCTATGAAGCTGAGGTAGTCAAGCATGAAGGGGTAACTGCTAAGCTTACAGCTGCTGAGGAAAAGCTTCAGCTACAGGTGGCAAAGTATGAGGAGCAGAAGGAGAGTTACGATGAGCTGAAGGTAAAGCTGGATAATGCTAGCGTACAAAATAATGCCGTATTGAAGGAGGTAGTGCAGAAGATAGTAGATTACCTGGGAGTAAAGGTAATGTCCATAGGGGCTATGGAAAAAAGCGGTAATGTGGTAGAGGGAGCCTATGAAAAGAAGTATATTCCATATAGCCTGGAGGGAACAGGAAGGGATATATCCAACCTCTTCTACTACCTGGAAAACTCAGAGTGGCTTCTTACCCTAAAGGGAAGTGTGGTAGATATTACCAGGGGAGGAAGCGGAGAGGATGAAAGGGTTAAGACAACCTTTAAATTAGGGGCATACTACCCAAGAAGCAGTGGTGAGGTGAGTAAGGATGGTGAAGAGAGTAAGTAATATAATCTTGATGCTTTTCCTTATAAGTATATTAGCCTATGGAGAGAATCCTCTAAGGGGCTATGTGAATGAGGAGAGCTTTAGAAGTGGAGAAAAGATATTTCAGAGCGATAGAAACGATATATTTCAGGAGGCTGCAGCTATGAATAGGGCGAATTCAGAGGAGCAGCTAAGAGGGCGTTTTCCTGAGGTGATCAGCGTTGTTAACAGGGAAGGGGTATGGCACGGGACCTTCTACTTTAATGACGGAGAGGGAAAAAAGTTAAGAAAAACAATAAAGGGCAGTGGTGTAGTCAAGGGCGTAGATGACACCTTTGCTGTCACTATATTTAGCGAGGGAATAAGAGTGAGGGATATCGTCAGTGGAATCACCACTGAAATAAAAACAAAAAGAAGGTGAGTTGGTGATGAAGAAGTGGGTAGTGGGAGTATTGTTGCTTGCAATATGTAATATAGCCTTAGGAGAAACATTAACTAAACTTGATAAACAGATGGTCGCAGCCAGGTTTTCCAGTGAGATAGATTTTAAGGATGTGGCTCTTTCAGATGCCCTCAGTGTATTATCTAAATCTACGGGAGTAACCATGGTGGCAGATAGTTCGGCCAAGGGAACGGTACTGGATCTCTATATAGGTCGTGGTAAGAACCTTAAGGAGGTAGTGGATACCCTTAAGGTTACCAATAACCTGAAAACCAAGGTAGTGGGAGATGTACTGGTATTTTCCAAAAGAAGCGGAGCAGCTGTAGGGGATAATACCCTTGTGGGAAAGGTAACGGCTGAAGGGTATGAGAGCGGCCTAAACGGAGTAAGTATAAGCCTTCTAAACAGTGGACTAAATCCTATTAAGACCCAGTATAAGGGTATGTTTATTATGGAAAGTGTAAACCCCGGAATTTATATTCTGAAGGCTGAGATACCGGGATATGAGATCGCTGGAGAGCTCATAGAGGTAAAGGGAGCCCAGAACAACTTCATAGAGATACAGCTTAAAAAGGAGTATCCAGAAGGGTATGCAGGAACAGGGGAACCTGTGGATGACAGCGGAGTGAGAGGAAGGCTTCTTGGTCAGGTTAGGGATGAAAGTGGAGGAGAACTCATAACCGAGAGGGTTACTCTGAAGCACGCCTTCCCAGAGGATGTGAAGAATGTGCTGGAATCGTCCCTAAGGGAGATAGAGGTGGCAGCCTTTGATAAGCTAAATATGGTGATAATCAAGGGAACTCCATCCAACCTGGTACCTGCAAAGAAACTTATAGAGGATCTGGATACACCACTTAAACAGGTAAGGATAACAGCTCAGATCCTGGACGTAACAGACAACCTCTTTGAAAGCCTTGGTTTCGACTGGTACTATGATTCCAATGGAACCCTACCGAAGGATTCCAATGGGAATACCATCAATCAGGGAACCAGTGGTACAGGTTTAGAGAGTTTGGGAAGAACTCTAGGAATAGGAAATGTTTTTTCAACCAACTTAAGTATGGTAAGAACCTTTAACGGTGGAGACGACGTACTTGGGGTAGCTGTAAATATGCTTCAGTCTACACAAGACCTGGCTATAAGTGCGGTACCATCCATAGTTATAGTCAATGGTGAGGAAGCGGAGTTTAAGATTACAGATGAGGTAATCGTAGGTCAGGAAGAGGTAGAGGAGGATAACGACATTACAAGAACCACTCCACTATTTGAAGAGGCAGGGCTTATCTTCAAGGTAAAACCTACAATCAGAGAGGGAGTGAATGAGGAGGATACCATTCTTCTATCTGTAGATACAGAGGTAAGCAACTTTAACCTGAAGGATGACGGAACCACCTCAAATGGCGGAACCTTTAATGAAGATGGTGGATCAAAATCCATTAGAAATATAACAACCAGGGTTACTGTAAAGAGCGGAGAAAGCCTCTTTATAGGTGGTCTTAAAAGGGCTGAGGTAGCTAATACTGTAAGTAAGGTGCCTCTACTGGGAGATCTGCCGGGTATAGGATTTCTTTTCAGAAAAGAGGGAGTCAGCAATGAGATGAGGGACATCTTCATAAAGATAAAGGCTGAGATAGTTACAGTGGATAATGCACAAACCGATATAGATCTCAAGGGATTCAAGAGCACAGAGCTTCACAGAATGGAGAGGGATATCAAGGATCACAGAAAGATATATCCAAGGATTCCTGCTACACCTCAGATACTTGGAACACCTAATTTATTCAGTGAGTAAGATATTTAAAAGAAACAGGCTGGGTTTCCAGCTTGTTTTTTTTAAGTTCGTTGTGTTATAATTGAATGCAAAACATCTTTTTGGAGGAGTAGAAATTATGGTTAAGAAAAGTAGATTATTGGAAATCCTCGAATCATTTAAAAATATAAAGATAGCAGTTATCGGTGACATGATGCTGGATGATTATATAATAGGAAGCGTAGACAGGATCTCACCAGAGGCTCCAGTCCCTGTGGTGAATGTAGTGGAGGAAAGGTTTGTCCTTGGAGGAGCAGCCAATGTTGTGAACAACCTCTCTACCCTAGGGGCTCAAACATTTTCCTTTGGTGTAATAGGTGATGATCCCAACGGTGACAGGCTGACAAATGAGTTTGCTAAGAACAATATCAATGTAAATGGAATTGTCAGAGCAGAGGACCGTCCTACAATAGTTAAAAGGAGGATAATAGCTCACAACCAGCAGCTTCTAAGACTGGATTGGGAGAATAAGAGGGATATAAGTCCCGAACTGGAGAGGAAGCTTTTGAGAAATCTGAGAAACTGTATAGATGAGATAGATGCAATCATCCTATCGGACTATGACAAGGGGGTGCTGACCCCTCTTGTGGCTAAGGAGATAATAAAACTTGCCAATGAGCATGGGAAGATAGTAACTGTGGATCCTAAGCCTAAGAATGCTGCGAACTATGTGGGAGCAACATCTATGACTCCTAACAGGAAGGAAGCTATGGAGTGCATCGGTCTGGACAGGATAGAGGATGTGGAAA
>CAYSGC010000227.1:0-4210 GCA_964430145.1 uncultured Fusobacteriaceae bacterium
CATACCTTGAAACCACAACCTTTATCAACAAGATCACCCACTGGATTATATGGGAGTCCCTAAAGGCCATAAACCTCTTTAGGAGGGAGGGAATCGAAATAAACCTATCCATAAATGTCCCCCTAAAGTATATAAGGAATCCCGCCTTCATAAATTCATTGAAGGGGTTCAGCAGTCTGGGGCTGCCCCTGCATAAGATTGAGATAGAGGTGCTGGAAAGGGATCTTATAGAGGATTTCACCGGCATAGCCTCTGCCATGGGGGAGGTCAAGTCCTACGGACCTACCTTCTCTCTAGATGACTTTGGTACAGGCTATTCATCTATATCCTATATTAAGAAGCTTCCCTTTGATAAGATTAAGATAGATAAGATGTTTGTCACCGATATAGTTACAAATCAGGAGAACAGGGATATTGTGAGATCCTCCATCGAGCTGGCTCATACCCTTAGGGTCACAGCTCTGGCAGAGGGAGTAGAGGATGAGAAGGCCTTTAATCTTCTGAAAGATATGGGCTGCGACTATATCCAGGGCTACTACCTCTCAAAACCCCTGAAGGATAATGAATTTATAGAGTGGTGCAGGGATCCTGCCAATGACTTTAATATGTAAATAGACACAATAAAAAAAACCTTCCATTATGGAAGGTTTTTACTTTATTAGTTAACTTTATCGTTAAGCTTCTTTCCAGCCTTGAACTTTACAACTTTCTTAGCGTCGATCTTGATCTCTTCTCCAGTCTTAGGGTTTCTTCCCATTCTAGCTGCTCTCTCAGCAACCTCAAATTTTCCCCATCCGATGAAGTTTACTTCTTCACCTTCGTTAAGTACTTCTTCTACAGTTCCAAGGAATGCATCTAGCTTTCTTTCAGCGTCTGCTTTTGATTCAAATCCACCTTTTTCAAAAAATAATTTTACAAACTCTTTTTTAGTCATTATTACTACCTCCTATTATTAACCCTTGAAATATAAGGGCTTTACGCTTAATCTTTTATACCATAGAATTTTTATAATTTCAACAACTTTTTTTAAATAGCCCTTATTTTTTAAGGGTTACAAGCCTATCCGTACACTTTTGTTCAAAAAAAGTTCATTTTATCCACTGTGACTTTCAACCCTCTAAGCCCAGCAAAATCAATGTTTTTTTTGTTTTTTTTGATTTTCCATTAAAAAAGTGTCATAATATCAACTGTTTCCTACGAAGATTGAGTATTTTTGAGATAATCAGTCTTATAGTGATTTTAACCCTATATCGGAACCACCATTTACTGGGGATTTGCTCCCTGTACCTACGAAATAATCTCTTTCCTACTCACTCTAAGCCCCGAATTTTCACCTAAATCCTAAATTATTAGAGAATAATTTAAGTCCTAAAGATAAAAAAAAGCTGGAATAAGATCCAGCTTTTTCTATAAGATATTTGTTTTATTTAAATAGTTGTTGTCATTCCCATAAACAAACAACACACTTCCATTCTTAATGGTATCGATAACCTCTTTACTCAGGTTATCTGGCAGTGCAGGGCATCCCCAACTTCTACCCAGCCTTCCGTTTCTTCTGATAAAGTCGTCTGTAGCATAAGCTGCTCCGTGAATAACAATGGTTCTTTCTCTGGCTCTGTCGTTTATCCCCTTCTCCAGGCCGTCCAGTCTAAGGGAGTACCCATTTCTTCCGTAGTAGGTTTCATTGGTTAAGAAGAACCCCAGTGAGCTCTGACGGGAGTTCAGTCTGTTGGAAAATTCACTTGCTTCATTTCCTCCAGTATTCACCCCATGGGAAACGTAGGTCTTAAAAATAACCTCTTTTCTTTTCAGGTCGAGAACATAAAATCTCTCTTCAGTAGAGGGTTTTGAGTAGTCGATAATAGTTATAACTTCCTTCTTTTTCTTGGTGTCGATCCTGCTGTAGCCGATCATTGCATCCTTAAAAAGGTCGTAGGAAATCTCCTTAGATAACTTCATCTCATTGTAGAGAGTTTTTATTTCATTCTCCCCCATACTGAAACTTGTAATGGAAACAAGTAGCAGCAACAGTGTTGAAATAATTAAAAAACTCTTTTTCATCTGTATCCTCCTGATATAGTTTAACAAATCCATTATAACGTTTTTGCGCAAAAACAAAAAGGGTTTTCTATGACAATTTGCGTTTTATGTGTTTTTTAATAGTTTTTTAAGTATTCAACTGAGACTATCATACTCCATTTAAAATATAATTATGTAGGAAATTCCAATGAACACTTGAAAAATGTAGATAATATCTTCAGGAGGTTTTACCTATGAAAGATTACTTTTTTAATTTGCTTGATGGTGATTTTTTCCCACACATCATAAGTATTCTTCTCTTTATTTTTTATCTTATATTCATAAAAATTTGCTATAGAACCCTTAATAAACTCAAACTGAAAAAACTTTTAAAGATCCTAGAGCCTGAAGAGGACCTAAATGAAGCAAAGCCGGATAAGCCGGTTTTTTTTGACAGAGGTATGCGCATGTACCTGTACTCTATCCTCATAAAGCTTCTCAGGGTAGTATTGTTCACAATGATTCTAATTTTCACACTCCCTGCACTATTCTACATTAATCCCCCCACTAAAATTATTGCTACTAAATTGCTAGGACTGATTCTTCTCCCACTACAAAAGGTGGCAATGGGAATATTAGAATATCTGCCAAACCTGTTTACCATTATAGTGATTGTTCTTGTTTTAAAGTACTCCTTAGAAGTTTTCAGATATATATCTGTCAAAGTGGAATCAGAAAAATTAAAAATTCCGGGTTTCTATCCTGAATGGGCAGGTCCCACCTATAATCTTCTTAAGTTATTTTTATATCTGATGGGATTAGTAATTCTGTCCCCCTATCTCCCAGGGGCAGGTTCCGCAGCCTTTAAAGGAATTACAGTATTTGTTGGTTTTATTGTATCTCTGGGTTCATCCTCCTATGTGGGAAATGCTGTAGCAGGAGTTATCCTTACCTATATGAGAGCCTTTCAGGTTGGAGACAGAATAATGGTAGATAATACTGTGGGGGATGTTCTTGAGAGAACTCTTCTGGTAACAAGGTTAAAGACCCCTAAAAATGAAAGGATTACAATCCCCAACTCCAAGATCCTCTCAGGCTCCATTATCAACTATACCTATTCAGCCAGCCAGTACAAGGTTATAGTTTATACAAGCATCACCATCGGCTACGATGTGGACTGGCATGTTGTTCACAGGCTTATGATAGAGGCTGCTAAGGAGATTGAGGAGGTGGCAGATACACCTACTCCCTTTGTACGCCAAAAGTCTCTAGATGACTTCTATGTGACCTATGAGATAAATGCATATACTACCCATGAGAAGAAGATTCAAAGCATCCTTTCAAAACTTCACGAAAATATACAGGAAAAATTTCATTCAGAAGGAGTTGAAATCATGTCCCCTCATTACAGGGTTGCTAGAGTCAATGAGGATCCTGCTATTCCTAGAGATTACCTCAAGGAGAAGTAGTTTCTTCTCTTTCACCTTCTAAAAATCCATTAACTGACACTTTTAACACCCTCATATATTAAAAAAGGTGTAGAAGCTAGGGAACCCTTCCCTAGCTTCTACACCTTTTCATTACTTTGTCCTTGCCTGGGCAATAAGATCCTCTAAGATTGATACATAGTAGTTGACCTTCATACTGGCTCCGGCTATAGCATCAGTTGTCTTATCCTCATTCACCTCAAAGGATATCCCCTGGTTTTCAACCACATGAGCAGCAATGGCATCTGCCTGCTCATTCCACTCTCTTCCTATCCCAGAAGCTGCCTTCATCCCGTAACTTTCCCCCATTAGCTGCTTTGTGGTAAATCCCTTGCTCAGATCCCTGGCATCCACAGGAAAGGTAGCATCTATAATTACCTGCTCTATCCTTCCCTCCTCACCTACGATCATAGTTATGAAGTTGGTGTAGGAAAATCCCCTCTTGTGGGTTGACTCCTTGGATCCCCTGTAGGTTCCCGGAATATACTCCCCTGCCATGGTCAGCGAACTAACCAGTGCAAATAATGCCAATAGTTTAGATATCTTCTTCATAATTTCCTCCCTCATTTTCCTACGAAGGATATTACCATGTTTCTTTCACATATTCCCTTAAGTTTAGCTTAATTGTTCCATGTATTAGGAGATCCTCTAAATAAAAAGTAGCCGCTTAATCGCGGCTTTTTTTGTTCCTAAAAATTTAATAT
>CAYSGC010000228.1:0-4198 GCA_964430145.1 uncultured Fusobacteriaceae bacterium
TCTATGCCTAAAAAATACGGGTTTTTAATTCTATACTTTCCTTAACAATAAAAAAAGAAGCAGCCAGATCCCTTGATCTGCTGCTTCTCTAGGTATTACACCTACTTAACTATATCTTCTCAACTTCCTTTTTGAGACCCTTCTTAGTTATCCTAAAAAACTCTCCCCTTAGGTTTTCACTATCCATGTGAATTTTTATCTTTTCTCTGTCCTCCAGATCAAACTTCAAGGACAGCCCGCAGTTGGCTGTAACCTCCTTGGGAACAGGTATTATCCTTATGTTGAGTCCCATCTCTAAAAATTCCTTTTCAAGCTTCATCACCACATTGGTGGACTCCAGGGCAAGAAGACCAAAAACTTCTGTTCTCATTATACTCTTATAATCCTTTCTGCTGTCATCTGCTTTTCTATTATGGAATACATATTGGTAACACTTCCCACTCCAACCTGAAGCTCATAGAAGTTTAAGCATGCTCCGCAGGTAAGTATCTCTACCCCTCTGCTCTCAAGCTCCTTGAGGTCCTCTATGGAAACCGACCCTTCTGCCGTTACCTTAGCTCCTCCGTTGTAGAAGAGTATCATCTTGGGAAGAGTCTCCATCTCTGTGAGGGTATAGATGAATCCCTTTAGAAGAGTTTTTCCCAGCTCCTCATCTCCCTCTCCCATCTTATCTGAAGCAATAACTATTACAGTGGATTTTTCAGCTATTTTTTTCTCTACTGCCTCCTTCTTGTCGATGGTCACCTTCCATATATCTCCCTCCCTTGTAGTTTCAAAGGAAAGACCCATTTCAGATGCCATCTTTTCAAGGTTTTCCTTGGAGGTGTCGTTATCCACAGATACCTCTACCTTACCGCTCTCTACTCCCTTAAGGGCTTTCTTAGTCTTTATTATAGGCATGGGACAAGTTAGTCCTATTGCATCAACTCTTATCATCTTCTCTCCTTTCTCCTTCCGCTTTCAAGCTCCTACTTGATAACTCTGTAATCCTCCACTCTCTTGGTTACTCCCAGGGAATCCAGCTTCTCCAGGAATGCCAGAGCAAACTTTCTGCTTGTATCCAGAGCCTCCCTCGTTTCAGCCAGGGTGATCTTCCCGCTGGCTTCAGCTCTCTCCCTTATCCTCTTCTCTCCCTCATTGAAGAACCCCTTCATGAAGCAGATGTCCTTTTCCAGAGGTATGAGAAGTCCGCTGTCTATAAGGAGGGTGTGCATCTCCTTGAGAGCTACCTTGTCCTCTACCAGATCCTCCAGTTCACTGTACTTAGGCGGTTTGAATCCCATCTCCTTGTACTTCACCAGGATGATGTCCTTTACCTTCTTCTGCTTCTTAGTCAGCTTCACCTTAAAGTCAGCAAGGGATACAAGGTTTTCGTTGGCTTTTACTACCCCTCTGCTCTCCATTATCTCAAATATCTCATTGTAGTTTTTAACCTTCAGCTTCTTGGCGAAGCACTGGTTTTTTACCTCTGATTTATTGGCTCCAGATTTAAGCGGATTCCTCTCGTGGTAATCCTTGAGGTACTCCACTACCCTAGCCTCTGCTTCCTGTAGGTAGTTTATGTGGAAGTATCTCTTGAGCTCTATGCTGGAAAGGCAGAACACCTGTCCCTCCTCCATAAGCTTCTCCACAACCTCCACAGCGATCTCACTACCGGTTCCTATGGCGATATCCTTCATTGTAGGGAAGGAGCTGCTATTCTCATCCAGCCACTTCTCCACCTTGTAGTCGGACCCTCCGCTGAGGAGGTTTGTAAGGGACTCGATATACTCGGTATTTTTTCTCTTTACCCTCTCACCCTTCATATTTATGATCTTAACACTTCCTATGGTGTCCATAGGAGAGTAGTTTCTCACTACCCCTATATCCCCGGGAAGTCCTACTATGGAGTCCTCCAGTATAAGCTGGGCAAGGCTTTCCTCTCCCCCTGCCAGTTCATCCACTCCGAATAGTCTTATCCTTCCTATTACCTCTGTAGTTCCCAGGTGCAGTCTTATCCTGTGGTTGTTCTTTATCTTCTTTTTTCCCTCAAGGATGCTGAGGTTTACATCTATTCTGTCGGATATAGAAAGGCTCTCTGGAGTAGCCAGAATATCACCTCTGGTAATATCCTTCACTTCCACTCCACCCAAGTTCAGGGCACATCTGTTTCCAGGCTCAAGGCTCTCCACACTTACACCGTGGTTTTGTATCCCCCTTACCCTGACGCTCTTCATGCTCGGGTAGAGGGTCAGGTTATCCCCCTCATAGATCTTTGTTCCGGTGGATGTTCCAGTTACCACAGTTCCAAATCCCTTTACATTAAATACCCTGTCCACAGATAGTCTGAAGTTGTTTTTTCCCTCGTCCTCATCCTCTATCTTCTCTATCTCGTTGTTTAGGAGCTCCTTTAGCGGCTTATAGCTGTCTAAGTCACCTGCATTTACCTCAACTATCTCACACCTGTCTACAAAGCTTCCCTTAAACTCCTCTCTGATCTCTTCCCTTACCTCTGCAACTCTCTCTGGACTTACAAGGTCGGTCTTGGTCACTACCACAACTCCCCTCTTTATTCCCAGAAGCTTGATTACATTGAGGTGCTCCCTTGTCTGGGGCATTACACCGTCATCAGCAGCTACCACAAGCATCATAAAGTCTATTCCGCTTACTCCGGCCACCATGTTCTTTATAAACTTCTCGTGTCCCGGTACATCTACCAGTCCCACTCTCTTTCCCGATTCCAGAGTAAGATAGGTGAATCCCAGGTTTATCGTCATCCCCCTCTTTTTTTCCTCTGGAAGAGTATCTGTATCTACACCGGTAAGATTTCTGATAAGTGTTGTTTTACCGTGGTCTATATGACCAGCTGTTCCTATTACAATATTTCTCATATCTTCCCCTTTTTATAAAATATCTATTTCTTCCAAGCAGATTCCCCTAAATCAGAGGAGAAATTAATTCATCTTCCCTGTTATCTCCGCTGCTCTGTCTGCCACTACTTCCATCTCATCCTCCTGGATAGCCTTTACATCCAGAATAAATCTGTCGTTTCTTATCATTCCCACTATATTTGGAGTTCCCAGTCTGAAGGCCCTCTCAAGCTCCACAGAGTTACCCTCTAGAGCTACCCCGTAGCTCTTAACTGTTTCTCCAGGCATGGATCCGCCACCTATGGTAGCCTCTGTTTCCATTGCCTCACACGCCACTTCCCTCTCTGCAAGGAGCTTATATAATCTTTCAGCCCTTGCCTCTACCTTTTCGGGGGCTTCCAGTATCATTCTCAGGGTAGGTATCTCAGCCACAGCCTCCCTCTCATCCAGATAATATCTGAGGGTAGGCTCTAAGGCTGCAATGGTCATCTTGCTTACCCTCAGAGCTCTCAGTAGCTGGTTTTTCTTAAGTCTATCTATATACTTCTTCTTACCGACTATTACTCCCAGCTGTGGACCTCCCAGAAGCTTATCCCCGCTGAAGGTAACCAGGTCTATTCCAGAGGCTATGCTCTCCTGAACTGTTGGCTCCTTCTTTACTCCATACTTACTGAAATCCACAAGGACTCCGCTTCCAAGGTCCTCCATAGTGAGAACTCCAGTTTCCCTTCCTATCTCCACAAGCTCCTCATTGCTAACTGTCTTGGTGAAGCCTATGATCTTATAGTTGGATGTGTGGATCTTAAGGAGCATTGAGGTATCCTCGGTTATTGCATTTCTGTAATCCTTGGCATGGGTTCTGTTGGTAGTTCCCACCTCCACAAGCTTTGTTCCAGAAAGTTCCATGATATCCGGTACCCTGAAGGATCCCCCTATCTCCACAAGCTCCCCCCTGGACACAACTGCCTCTCCGTTGCTGGCGAACTCATTTAGGGCCAGCATTACAGCTGCTGCGTTATTATTTGTCAACACCGCTGCCTCGGCTCCTGTGACCTGGCAGATGAGGTCCTCTACGTGGTCATATCTGCTTCCCCTTCCGCCCTTTTCAAGGTTGTACTCTAGGTTGTTGTATGAAGTGATCACCTCCACCACATTCTTGGCAGCCTTTTCAGATATAAGAGATCTTCCCAGGTTTGTATGAACCACAGTTCCTGTGGCATTGATGACATTTTTCAGGTTAAACTGGGATCTCTTGGTTACTATTCCCCTGATCTCCTCTAGGATGTCCTCTTTTTCAAAGGTGGTTATATTCCCCTCTAATATACCCCTTCTATATCTGTCTATTCCCT
>CAYSGC010000229.1:0-2200 GCA_964430145.1 uncultured Fusobacteriaceae bacterium
TGGCAGATGGATAAGGAAGCTACAGAGATGAACTTTAAAAAGTATGAGGATTTCCACAAGGAATTAGAGAGAACAGACAAGGGTGAGGAATCAGAAAGATAGGAATAGAACTCAGATAATAAGAAGGTATCCGGATATCCGGATACCTTCTTTGTTATTTAGGAAAGTATAGAATTTATAAAAAAATTATGTTAAACAATAGGTGTTCTTACTGATTATCAGGATGCAACGTCACATTGCTTTTTATTATGAACTATACTTTCTTATTAGAATCTTTACCTGGTAAACAGCAATCCCCACATATTCCCAGAGGGCTCTCAGGAAGTGATCCAGGTTACGGGAGCTGGGAATAAAATCCTGAACCTTATAGCTGCTATTGTCTGTAAGATATCCAGTGGGAGCAGTTGCCACCTGAAGTCCAGTAGAGGTAAATGTATTTTTGGCTCTGAACATGTGGGTAGCTGAAGTAATAAGAGTAATAGATGAAACCTCCATTTTATCCAAGATCTTTTTAGTAAGGATAGCATTTTCAAGGGTGTTTCTGCTCTCCTCCTCTAAAATAATGTCTTCCTCGGGAACTCCCAGAGATGCGAGGACACTCCTGTATACAGAACTCTCACTGGGACTCTCTCTGTCGTATACCCTTCCCCCTGTGACAATTATTTTTTTAGGGTACTTCCTGTAAAGGGTAGCTGCCTCTACAATTCTGGAGTAAGCAGCATCGGTAGGGATACTTCCCACCGGTGTCCCCTGAGTGATTCCCCCTCCCAGTAGCACATATACCTCTGATGACCTTATCTCAGCAGGGGAGGAGATCTTTTTAGGCTCTATAACTCTAACTAGCAGCTCCTTGGTTGGCCTTATGGAGATGAGATAGAATCCAACAGAGATAATGATAAATAACTTTTTAAATCTGGCATAGTTGAACCTGTCCATAAGGAGAGCGCCTAGTAATACAATAATTATAAATAGTGCAGGTGAAATTAATAAGTTGCTGATGAATTTTTCCAGTAAAAACAATTTTCAAACCTCCCGTTACTATGAAATTTATATTATTAGTATAAGCCCTTAAGGTAAAAGAAACAAATAGAATTTTTGATTTTGGTCACCTAAACATCCAATTCCATTGAAATTAAGTGAAAAAATAAATTTGGTCTATTTTAGAGCGCTTAAGGTTCTAAAAATAAGCATTTTCAAAGAATGGGTTGTTTTCAGAGTGTCGACTAAAAAGTAAAAAAAATGATCGAAGGAGTTCCTGTAAAACTAGCTTTACAGGCTTCGAACCCTTGAAAACAAAGTTTAAGAAAAAGAGGTTAAAAATTGCCCATTTGCAATCGTGAAAAAAATATCTAAAAAGTAATTGACATATTTTTTCACAAGGTGTAAAGTGTGCACATAGAGGACAAACGACTCTAGCTGTCACAGGGAGACGGTAAATAAAACAAGAAAATTGAAACCTATGAAAACCCCTCTACAGGGGATGGCAATTTCAAGGGGATTAAGATTTTTACAGGGGTGATTTTAAAATGGCAATTGAACAAATGATCCAAAGAGTAAGGGAAGCACAGAAAAAATATGCAACTTATACTCAGGAGCAGGTAGATGTTATCTTTAGAGAAGCAGCACTTGCGGCAAATAACAATAGAATTAAGCTGGCTAAGATGGCGGCTTCAGAAACTGGTATGGGAATCACAGAGGACAAGGTAATCAAAAACCACTTTGCATCTGAGATTGTATACAACCAATATAAAAATACTAAAACTTGTGGTGTAATAGAGGAGGATAAGGCCTTTGGAATGACTAAGATAGCTGAGCCTATCGGTGTAGTTGCAGGTATCGTACCGACAACTAACCCAACTTCAACAGCAATCTTTAAGGCGTTAATCTCACTTAAAACAAGAAATGCAATCATCTTTTCTCCACACCCAAGAGCAAAGCAATCTACTATAGAGGCAGCTAGAATCATTCTAGATGCAGCTGTTAAAGCTGGAGCTCCAGAGGATATCATTGGATGGGTAGAGGAGCCATCAATCGAAGCTTCAAATACACTTATGAGATCGGCAGACATTATCCTGGCAACTGGTGGACCAGGAATGGTTAAGGCAGCTTACTCATCTGGAAAGCCTGCAATCGGTGTAGGAGCAGGAAATACTCCTGTAGTAATCGATGATTCAGCACACATCAAGATGGCAGTAAACTC
>CAYSGC010000229.1:2300-4182 GCA_964430145.1 uncultured Fusobacteriaceae bacterium
GAAATACTCCTGTAGTAATCGATGATTCAGCACACATCAAGATGGCAGTAAACTCGATCCTTCTATCAAAGACATTTGATAACGGAGTAATCTGTGCATCTGAGCAGTCGGTAATTGCTACAGAAAAGACTTACGATGCAGTTAGAGCTGAGTTTGCAGCAAGAAATGCTTACATCCTTAAGGGAGACGAGCTAGATAAGGTAAGAAAGACAATCGTAATAGACGGTCACCTAAACGGAGCTATAGTTGGTCAGCCAGCACACAAGATTGCTGAGATGGCAGGAGTTGTAGTTCCAGTAGAAACTAAGGTACTTATCGGAGAGGTTGAGTCGGTAGAGCTATCTGAGCCATTCTCACACGAAAAGCTGTCTCCAGTGCTTGCACTGTATAAGACAAAATCATTTGAGGAGTCTTTAGACAAAGCAGATAGACTGATTGAACTTGGTGGAATGGGTCACACATCTGTACTATATGCTGATGAGTTAGAGGCAACAGATAAGATCGAAGCATTTGCTAAGAGAATGAAAACTGGTAGAACACTAATCAACATGCCAGCAGCTCAGGGAGCAATCGGAGATGTATTCAACTTCAAGCTAGCGCCATCATTAACACTTGGTTGCGGATCTTGGGGAGGAAACGCAGTTTCTGAAAACGTAGGAGTTAAGCACCTACTTAACATTAAAACTGTAGCTGAGAGGAGAGAAAACATGCTTTGGTTCAGAGTTCCTGAAAAAGTATACTTTAAGTTCGGATCACTTCCTGTAGCTCTTACTGAGTTAAAGGGAAAGAAGAAAGCAGTAATCGTTACAGACTCTGTACTGGCATCTCTAGGGTACACAGATCACGTAACAACTGTACTGGATTCTTTAGGAATCGACTACAGAATATTCTCTGATGTACAGGCAGACCCTACTCTATCTATCGTAGAAAAGGGTGCTGAACTAATGAGAAACTACCAGCCAGATACAATCATCGCCCTTGGTGGAGGATCACCAATGGACGCAGCGAAGATCATGTGGGTACTATATGAGCACCCAGAGGTAAACTTCAAGGATCTTGCAATGACATTTATGGATATAAAGAAGAGAATCGTAGAGTTCCCTAAGATGGGTGGAAAAGCTGAGTTCTGGGCTGTAGCAACATCTGCAGGAACTGGATCAGAGGTAACACCATTTGCTGTAATCACAGATGACGCAACTGGAATCAAGTACCCGCTAGCTGACTATGAGCTGACTCCAGACGTAGCTATCGTTGACCCTCAGTTAATGCTTACAATGCCAGCAGGGCTAACAGCAGCATCTGGAATCGACGTAATGACTCACGCACTGGAAGCATATGCGTCAGTTGTGGCATCAGACTACACTAATCCACTAGCGCTAGAGGCGATAAGACTTACATTTAAGTACCTTCCAGAGTCGGTAGAGGGAGGAGCAACAGCTAAGAAAGCAAAGGAGAAGATGGCTAACGCATCTTGTATCGCAGGTATGGCATTCTCAAACGCTTTCCTAGGTATTTGTCACTCAATGGCTCACAAACTTGGAGCAGCATTTCACCTACCACACGGAGTAGCTAACGCACTACTTCTTGATGAGGTAATCAGATTTAACGCTACAGACAAGCCGACTAAGATGGCAGGATTTGCTCAATACAAGTATCCAAATGCCAAGGCAAGATATGCAAAGATTGCAGACTTCATGGGGTTCACTAAAGGAAATGAAAGCGATGAGGAGAAGGCTAAGGTTCTTAGAGGAGAGGTAGCTAAGCTTAAAACAAGAATTGGAATTAAGGCTACAATTGCAGAGTATGGAATATCTGAAGAGGAGTTCTTATCTAAGCTAGATGAGATGGTAGAGGCAGCATTTGATGATCAGTGTACAGGTGC
>CAYSGC010000230.1:0-4179 GCA_964430145.1 uncultured Fusobacteriaceae bacterium
TAGAGCCTGGGAACCCCTATTATCATGGTTATCCCGTTCTTCTGCAGGCACTCTCCAATGGCAGCCTTGGACATCTCCTTTAAAAAGACCACAGTACCTCCCTTGAAAAGGGGCACTATTCCCGACCCCAGCAGGGGAAAGATGTGGTGCATGGGGAGTATTGCCAGCACTACATCCGTCTTCTCATACATCTTATATGGTTCCAGTCCCTCTAAGTTTGCCAGGATATTGTCATATGTGAGCATTACCCCCTTGGGTTCCCCTGTAGTACCTGAGGTATAGAGCATAAGAGCTACAGACTCCCTGTCCGGGTGCTCCAGCCAGAGCTCTCCGGTAACTTTTCTCTTTTCCCCTTCATTTAGCTCATCCACCACCAGTATCTTCAGCTCCACTCCAGTAGAGGCTATCGCTTCCCTGGTAGCCTCCAGGTTTTTACTGGAAGTGAAGATATACCTGGCATCTGCATCCTTAAAATAGTACTCCAGCTCCTTGGCGTCAAACCCCTCATCCAGGCATACACAAGTCCCCTTCCTGTCCCATACTGCCAGGAAGGCATAGAGAAGCTCAGGCCTGTTCTCCATAAAGATAATGACCCTGTCCTCTCTCTCTATCTCAAGGTGCTCTCCGTAGAATTTGGCTCCCGCTATCATCTCCCTGTAGGAGATCTCTTTTCCCTCATATTTTATTGCTGTTTTATTGTAATCTGTTATAAATTTCATCCCATCCTCCTAAAATTAAAAGATGCCATAATATAAATCTACAACATTAATCCCCACTTCCTCTATAATTCCACTAAAAAGGAGCGTGACGCTCCACTCTTTTTAACCTTATGTAATAACTTATTATAAATTCTATATTTTTTCCTCAATAATAAAAAAACTCCCCTCAGGGAGCTCTATCTCGGGGTTATGAGATCCCCATTTATATTTATTAGCTTTGAATCTTCTTCGATAACCCATACAAACCAGTTGTTGCTTGACCACATTATAGTTCCGGCTGTTCCGCCGTCTCCTTCGTCTATATCCCTGTCCAGCGCCTTAGCCAGCTCCCTGTCCTTGGAATAGATCTCTATGACAAAGACATTACGCCCTGCATAGTTCCAGTAATCCAGCTGATACTCATTCTCTATTCCACCATCAAGCACTCCTGCCCTCAGAGGGTTCTTGGGCCACTTATTCAGGTCGGGTCCCTTCCACCCAGGAAGATCTCCCGAGTTCTCAAAGAAGGATGATTTATTTTCAGAGGATCCCCAGCTTCCGCTGTCAAAGGGAGGCCACTGCTCCGTGTCAGCTCTGTGCATACGTGCTGCCGTGTCTATGGCCCTTAGATCCCCCTCTACCTTAGCTATCTTTCCGCTGTCCACCACCCCTGTAAATTTGGGCAGTGCTATGGCTGCCAGAAAACCTATAACTGCCACAACTACCATTAGTTCTATTAAGGTAAATCCGTTTTTTTTCATCTATCAAGTTCTCCTCTAACTACAAAGATATAATTGTTCATTATATCTTATCTATCATTTGTTTTCAAGGTCAAAAAACTTAACTGATTGTCAATTAGAAAAAGCTGCCGGTCTTCAACCGGCAGCTTTGATCTCTCTACTTATTTTCTCTTAACCACTTATCTATAACGGCTCTTGTCTCGGCCACTGTCTCATTTACTTCCTTTTCCTCTCCCCCGATGGCTTTGAAGAACTCTATCTTAACGTCCCCCTTATTTGGCATGCTTGCACCATAAGGCATAGCTTCATATGCACCCTCTATACCAAATGGCACAACTGGTATATTCAGCTCACGGGAAAGTATTCCAAAGGTCTTTTTAAACTGCTGTAGATCTCCGTCCCTTGTTCTGGCTCCCTCTGGGAATATTACAAGGTTTTTACCCTCTCTCAGCACCTTAGCCGCTATCTGAAGGGTCTCCTTGAGGTTTTTATCTACATCCACAAGGATTATATTTCCCCTGTTGGCTATAAACTTTCTGAATCCGCTCTCAAAGTGTGATGAAATTGCCAGATAGAAGGTCTTATCCCTTACCTCCTCTGGAAGAAGATAGTTCAGAATAAACCCGTCCAGGAAGCTCTGGTGGTTTCCTGCAAAGATACAAGGAGAATCCACAAGGTTCTCTAGACCCTCGACACTCATACTTAAACGACTCTTTAATATAGGAGTTGTTGCAAGCCTCACTACCTTTCCTACTAGGGTAGACTTTGCCATATCCACTGGAACATCCTCAGTTAATATCTGCTTCCAGTTAATATCTCCCTGGCTGTACTCTCCCCCCTTCTCTCTGATAAGGACGCAGAGCTCCCCTACATTGCTTATTCTGGCAATATCCTCCTCGTGTATTGCAGCTCCAAAGTTGGCTTCGATGAAGGAAAGCACCTCAACTATATCAAGGGAATCCAGCCCCAGATCCAGCTCCAGGTGGGATTCTGGAGTCACTTCAAGGTCATGGGTCTCCTTGAGATACTTCTTCAGCTTCAGATACTCAACTGTATCCTCCTCTGGAGATCTCTCCCTTACCTTTTCCTCCTCCTGCTTCTTAGCTACAGGCTCGTCTAATAGCTCCTTCAGCTTAAACCTTCTAAGCTTTCCAAGCTTCGTTTTAGGCAGCTCATCCTTTACTATCTTTATCTCCAGGATCTTCCTGTATTTAGGAGCCGTTACATTGTACTTGTCGATTATCTCCCACTTGAGCTTCTCCTTGATATTGGCTATCTTAGCTTCCTTTACAGCCTTAAAATCAGGATGTACCAGTGCCATCAGGTGGTTGTGATACTCCACCACAGCCATCTCCTTGATAAGGTCTGTATTTCTCATTATCTCGTCCTCTATATCAGCTGGATTTATATTTTTACCGTTGGATAGGACTATCATCTCCTTCTTTCTTCCCAAAATATAGAGGTGTCCGTCCTCCAGTCTTCCTAAGTCCCCAGTATGGAACCATCCATCCACATCTATTACCTGGGAGGTAGCTTCCTCATTCTTAAAGTAACCCTTCATGACATTTGGTCCCTTAGCCAGTACCTCTCCATCCTCTGCTATCATCACATCTACCCCAGGAATGGCCTCTCCTGCAGATCCGGCCACAGCGTCCTCTGGTCTGTTAAAGGTAATTATCGGAGATGTCTCTGTAAGTCCGTATCCCTCAAGCATCATAAATCCAAGGGTTGAGAAATCCTCCATTATCTGGGCATCCAGCTTTGCTCCACCACTTGCCATTACTCTCAGGTGGCCTCCAAATCCCTCGTGAACCTTCTTAAAGAGAAACTTGCTCAGCTTTTTATTCTCCATCTTCTCACACAGCTTAAAGAGCTTTAGAGCTACCTTATTGGCTTTTATCTTGGCCATAAGCCCCTTGTGGAGCATCTCCCACAATCTAGGTACTCCCACCATTATAGTTATCTTATACTTCTGGAGAGCTCCCCTTATGGCCTCAGAGGATAGCTCATCCACCATTACAATGGTTGCTCCCTTGTACATTGGTCCCAGCAGATTGGTAACAAGGGGAAGGATATGGTGTAGAGGAAGAAGGGCTATAAACCTGTCATCCTTACTGTATAACTTTATCTTTTCCAGGGGATTTATATTGGACATGATATTGTCCGTTGTCAGCATAACTCCCTTAGGGTTTCCAGTTGTACCGGAGGTATATAATATTATTGCTGTGGCATCTCCATCGGGAGCCTCTACAACATAGTTGTCAGGGGTATACCCCTGTGGTATCTCTACATCCTCAAACTTTATAATCTCAACAGAGGATCCTGTTGACTCCTTGGCTCTCACTGCTGTCGCATAGTTTTTCTCAGAAGTAAATATATACTTAGGCTCTGCATCCCTTAATACATAAGCCAGCTCCTCCTCGTTGTACTCACCGTCTAGGTTTACAGATGTTCCCTTACTCTCCCACACTGCAAATATTGAAAAAGCAATCTCCGGCCTGTTCTCTGTGAATACAACTACCCTGTCCTCTTTATCTATATCTAAAAGGGAGGAATAATACTTTATCCCTTCAATTACTTCCTTGTATTGGTACTCCTTCTCCTTATAAACTATGGCCAGTTTCCCATAATCTTCAATAAACTTCATTGTTTCCTCCTAGTAATAGTTTCTGTTTCTCTTAGAGGTTGTCTATCAGTTCCTCTAGTTCCTTTCTGTCCTTTGCATCGAGGTCATATCCCGC
>CAYSGC010000231.1:0-4160 GCA_964430145.1 uncultured Fusobacteriaceae bacterium
ACATTGGTAGCAGATGCCAGCACAGTAAGGTTTCCTCCCAGACAAGATCCAAGGGAAAGGGCCCACCAGAAGGCCTGGGTATTCATCCCCTCGAAGGCTGGGGTCATTACATGGATGATCTTGGATACTGTGGCTGCGTTGGCAACATTTCCAATAACCGAGGTAAATAGCGCCGATACCCAGGTAATGACCATCACTGCAAGGTTGAAGTTTCCGGCGGTAGCCTGGATAAGTTTCCTACCGATCATATGGATAAAGTGCACCTCCTCTACCCCCTTTATCATCATAAACAGACCGATGAAGAAGAAGAGGGTATCCCACTCCACATGCTTAAAGATCTCCTCGGGCTTCTTCTTAGCTACTATACAGAGGTAGATGGCTCCTGTAAGGGAGATCACCATGAGTCCCTTGTGGATAAAGTTGTTCAGAAGAAACCCAACTATGATTAGCGTGAAGATGGTCCCCGACTGTTTCAGGAGAGTCATATTTTTAAGGGATCTACTGGCATCCAGCTCCATTATCCTTGCCTTCAGATCTCTGGATACCTCCAGCTTTCTTCCATAGAGAAGGTATACGCTTCCTATTAGCATAGCCAGGGCCAGGATGGACAGGGGAGCTGTATTTACGAGAAAATCATTGAACCCCAGTCCACCCTCATTTCCAATTATCAGCTGGGTGGGATCTCCAATAAGGGTTGCCGATCCCCCAATATTGGCCGCCATTATCTCCGTCATGATAAAGGGAAAGGGATCCAACTTCAGCTGGTTTGCCAGAAGGATGGATACCGGGGCCATAAGCAGTATGGTGGTTACATTGTCTAAGAATGCAGAGCATACAGCGGTTATTATAGACAGAAGAACTATCAGGGCAAAGGGCTCTCCCCTGACAAGCTGAGCTACCTTTACTGCGAACCACTGGAATACCCCTGTTTCAGAGATAAGGTGAACTACTATCATCATCCCCACCAGCAGAAATATTATCTCCAGCCTTCCAGCTATGGCTTCTAAGGCATGCTCCTCGTGGATTATACCGGTCATGGCCATGGCCAGTCCTCCGGCCATCGTAGCCAGAGCCCCCGGAACCTTCTCTGTAATTATGAGATAAAATACAAGTATAAATATAAATAACGATAAAATTAACTCCATAATGTGAACCTCCCTCTATATATGCAGAACTTTCTTAATGATGTCGCTTCTCTGGATCACCCCGTGGTATCTTCCATCCTCTACCACATAGATCCTGGTCTTCCCCTTGTTTACCATAAGGAAGCAGATCTCCATAATGGGGGCTTTTCTGTCCACTATTAGGAGATCCTCTCTTCTGTAGAGCTCCTCGATAGTTGCCACCCTTTCATTAACAAGGTACTCCTCAAAGGGCTCCCCTACAGTGAGAAAGCTCAGGTCCTGCATGACCGAGGTATACTTGGGCATCCCAAACTCTATGAGCTCCCTCTCGGTAATCTCTCCCAGGAAGGCTCCATTCTTCCCCACTACTGGAAGGCCGCTTCTCTCCTCTACAATGAGTCTTCTTGCCACTCTTTCAAGGGTGTCCTGAGGAGTTACAGGCATGAGGTCGGGACTCAGGACATCCTCAGCTGTAATCCTTCCATCTATCTCTATCTCGGCATCCTCTATGAGCTCAAATATCTCGTGGGGATCTTTAGATAGTTTTATTTTCTCTAGAACCATAGGATTCTTCACTGCTATCTTCATTATTCCGGAGATCATCTTGAGCATCCTCTTGTTTTTCAGGACTTCTGAGACGATAAGAACAAAGAGTTTAACATCCTCCTCCCTGTGAAGGGCAGCTACCTGACACCTAACAGGTTCCCTGACTAAACCAAGGGCGATGACAAAGTCGTTGAACCCCTCTATCCTTGCGTGGGGCATGGCTATTCCTATTCCCATGGCAGTGGAGATCTCCCTCTCCCTCTCTATAACTCCCCTTCCTATCTCTTCCTTCATGGCAGCCACTCCCCTGTCGTGGAGGGCCACCCTCTCTATCATGTCTACAATAACCTCTTCCTTACTTCGACCCTCCAGATCTGTGAAGATCAGCTTTGGGTCCAGGTAGCTTGAAAGCTTCATAAATTACTCTCCCTTCGGTATTTAGTATTAGGTGCTGTGTATTCCTGCCAGCCTGATATTTTTCCATAAAAAACACCCCTCTACATTAAGGTATCACCGCATAGGTCTTAACTTAGTGTAAAGAGGCTTTGGTTGATTCTAGATCTTTGCTCTATAGTCTATTACTTAACTGCAATAACTTCTATCTCTACCTTTACATCCTTAGGCAGTCTGGCTACTTCTACACAGGCTCTTGCCGGTTTATTCTCAGAGAAATATTGTGAATAGATCTCGTTGATTAGAGGGAAATCATTCATATCCTTGATGAAGACCCCAGCCTTTACAACATCATTTAATGTGTATCCAGCTTCCTCCAAGATAGCTTTTACATTTTCCAGGGACTGCTTAGTCTGCTCCTGTACATCATCTGAAACACATGTCATAGTCTCTGGGATAAAAGGGATCTGACCAGAAACATAGAGTGTTCCATTTACTTCGATTGCCTGGGAGTATGGTCCCAGAGCAGCAGGTGCTTTTTCTGTATTGATAACTTTCATTGCTTTTCTCCTTCTGTAAAAAATTAATTGTTAAAAGAGTCTTAGAACTCCCCTCTACAGTACTTATCTCTAAGGGACTTCAGGTACTCTGCTCCCTTCTTTGCTCCCTCAAACTGATCTGCCATCATCTTTTCTATGAAGGCCTCATCCACAGCCTTGTGTGGGAAGTAGTATTCCAGAGGTTTGATAATATTTCTGTCGTATGGTGATTCACCAAGCTTGAATGCTCCCTCTCCAACCTTATGAACTCCCCCTGCTCCAGGCTCTCTCTTGAAGTCTGTACAGTAAGGGAAGCACATCTCCATATTAATTCTCTTAAGGGGAGACTTCTCCACCATTATCTGGAAAGCTCTGTCCAGGTCGATATTTCCTGTTCCAGCAGGAACTCCGCATACAAGGTATCCATATTTGGCATCTGCATCCTCAAGAATTATATGATCCTTAAAGTGAGTGGTATATGTGTAGGGAGCCATCTTTTCAGCTGCTTCAATAGGATCCTCCCATGCCATCATGGCATTTCCGAAATCGTAGTGAAGTCCTACCCAGTAAGAGTCAACCTCCTTTACGATATCGATAATCTCATCGGATACCTCATACTCATGGTTTTCCAGTCCCAGCTTGATTCTGTACTTCTCAAGAAGAGGTACGATCTCCTTCAGGTCCTTTCTAGTCTGCTCATACAGTGTCTCATCAAACTCATCGAACTTGATATATGTTCTTATTACATCTGCACCTATATGGTGTGCCACTCTTACAGCCTTGCTAAGCTCAGCGTAGCTTGTTCCGTTACAGTCGATCTCGGCATATAGGTTGTACTTCTTTATCTCGTCTCTTACCTTGTCCAGGTGCTCCTTGTTGTCTGGACCTACCTGTCCCAGCTCAGGGTGAAGTCCCCATCCAGGGATAATGTTAAGTTCTACCCCTTCAAATCCAAGCTCTGCTGCCTTTCTTATAAAGTCAAAAATATCCATCTTTCCATACTGGAAGTACAGATGAAAACTTTCAGTTTCGATACCTATCTTCATTTTATTCCTCCTGTTAATATTTGCTTACAAAAACAAAATATCATATAAAATTGTATAATTCAAGCTTTTTTTGTTTCCTTTTGTTACTTTGTGTTGTTTTTTGTTTGGTTTAGAGGCTGGAATCCAGAACCCTTTCCCCATACGGAAGTAACGGGAACCATATTTATAAAAGCTTCATTGTCCAGCCTGGCAACGTGCTCCTTTATGGCGTGGGCCTCCTTTGCAGAGCAGATGGATATGAGCTTCAGCTGAAGGCTGTTGAAGTCATCGGTATTGTTTCCTATGCTAACCCCCCTCTGAAGAACCTCCTTGATATACACCTTTACCTCGTCGGTCTTGGAGGTTATTACAGTAACCTTAACCAGGGGGTCCCCAGACCAGAGAAGGATAGAATCCACTACCTTGGCGTAGACTACCTGCATAACCAGGGCGTAGAGGACAGCCTCCATACCAAAGACAGCTCCCGAGATAAGAAGAACAAGGATATCTATTCCCAGAAGAACATTCCCCAG
>CAYSGC010000232.1:0-4152 GCA_964430145.1 uncultured Fusobacteriaceae bacterium
CCCTTTCATTGACCCCGTCCCCCAGCCTGGGGCTCTCCTTTATATCCTCTATGGCTTTAAAGGATCTATTGGGGCTGATCTCATATATCACAAGTCTGATGGAGTTTGACCCTATATCTATTATTCCAATTCTCTTCATAATCCGGCTCCTTTTACCTTCAGGTAGTTAAGTTGTCCCCCTGCTATCTAAATAATACTTAATAAAAAAGGATATATTTCCTTTATTTCTAAAAAGATATTGCACCCTCCAGGGGAGATCTAGGAATAATTCACAGCTGTGATAGACCTGGCAGGGAGCTATTTAACAGGAGATAAAGTCAGGGAACATAGATAGATTTTTGAAGGGAGAGGCATATGAAGTATATT
Organism: uncultured Fusobacteriaceae bacterium; assembly: GCA_964430145.1. GTDB lineage: Bacteria > Fusobacteriota > Fusobacteriia > Fusobacteriales > Fusobacteriaceae > Propionigenium. The sequence goes on from CAYSGC010000232.1 coordinate 367, forward strand.
TCTGTTATTGAAATATCCCCCAGCTTTGTAGAGATGATAGTGTGCCAGCAGGGTGCATCAAACTACCTGGTGGTCGAGAGGGTGAGGGAGGAGATAAATATCTTTAAGGGATACCAGAAAACCGGAAAGGTCTCCTTTGAAAAGAGCAAGAAGCTGTGTGAGATCCTCAAGGGAATGAAGAAAATATCCGAGGGGTATGGAACATACAGGATCCAGATCGTAACCACCAGCTCCTTCAACCAGCTCACCAATGCCCTCTTTCTTCTTGACCAGATAAGGATCCATACTGGAATAGAGGTTGGTATGCCCAGGCTCCTGGAAAAGAAGAAACTCCTCTTCAAAAAGTTTCTCAAGTACAGGGAGGAGCTTGTCAGTCAAAGAAAGACTACCCTCCTCCTCAACATAGGAAGCTCAACTACAGACCTTGTCTTTCTTCACAACGGGAAGTTAATTAAAAATCAGATGATCTCCACTGGAGGCTACAAGGTGGCAGAGTTTATCTCTGAGGAGGGACTATCCCCAACAGAAACCCTTGCCTTTATGAGGGACTATATCTACAACTACCTCATCGAAATAAGAAGGGAACTGGGGAGGAAGAAGGTTGTAAGGCTCTCCCTCATTGGGGAAGCTGGGGAGCTCCTTCTGAGAAAATACAGGGAGGCTTTTCCAGTAAGAACACTTGCAAGGGTTCAGCTGAGAGAGATAATAGAGGAAGTAGAGAAACTCTCCTTTAAAAACTTTGCATCTAAGTACGGCATCTCCGAGCTCCTGGCCCTCAAGGGATTTGTTGAGCTTTCCATGGTAGAGGTAATCATAGATGAGTTTTCCATAGATGATATGACGGTTCTCACCTATGACAACAAGGAGCTCATCGCCTATGAACACTTCTATCCTGAAAGGAAGCAGGAGATGGAGGAGGAGATGTGGGAACTCAGTGTACAGGCAGCAAAGGCTCTGGGAGAGAAGTACTACTTCCATATGGGCCACTCGGAGTTCACACTGACCCTTTCAAAAAAACTCTTTGATACCCTGAGGGAAGTTCATAAGATCCCCAGAAGGATATACAGGTACCTGGAGATTGCGACCTATCTACACGATACTGGTAAATATATAAACTTCAAGGAACACAACAAGCACTCCGAGTATATCGCCAAAAACTCATTTCTCTTTGGCCTTGGGGAGGAGGAGCTGGAGTTTATCTCCTTCCTCTGCTACGCCCACAGCGGAGACGGCATAGATTATTCCAGGTACCTGGACAGGTTTTCCTCCAAGGAAAGGATATACATATTAAAAGCTCTGAGAATTCTCAAGGTGGCAGCAGCCCTGGACAGGAGCAAGAAACAGAAGGCTGAAAGGATCGAGATCTCCCTGGAGAAGGAGTTTGTAATTATCGAGGTCTATACCAGAAGTGATTTTTTGATAGAGGAACTCTTCTTCAATAAACAGGCAGTTTTTTTCAAGGAGGTTTTTGGCCTTACGCCAAAACTTCAGATAAACAGGAGGTACTATGGAGAGAGCATATAGCCCCACAGATTTTATAAACAGGGAGCTTAGCTGGCTTGAGTTCAATAGGAGGGTTATGGAGGAAAGCGAGGATAAAGGTACTCCCCTCCTGGAGAGGCTTAAGTTTATTGCCATTACAGCATCAAACCTGGATGAATTCTTTATGGTGAGGGTAGCCGGACTAAAAACCCAGTATGAGGAGGGGATGACTAAAAGAGATATTGCAGGACTCACCCCCAGGGAACAGCTGGTAGATATAAGAAAAAGCTCCCAGTCCCTTGTTGGGAAACTGTATGGGAGCTATCACAGGATAATGGAGGAGCTAGGGGGCCAGAAATACTTAAAAATCAAATCCTTTAAGGACCTCAACAAGGATCAAAAAAAATATCTGGAGGCCTACTACTCCGAAGTAATCTTTCCCATCCTCACCCCCATGGGAATCGATGCAGGAAGGCCCTTCCCCCACATCAATACTGGGACCCTCAATCTGTTGGTTAAGATAAGGTCCGACGACAAAACCGGACCCCTCTACTCTGTAATTCAGATCCCAAGGGTTATCAAGAGACTTATAGAAATCCCTGCAAAAGGGGGAAGGGAGTTTATCCTCCTAGAGGAGGTAATCTCAGCAATGGGAGGGGGACTGTTCACAGGCTATGAGATAGAGGAGATAGGAGTATTCAGAATAACCAGGTCTGGAGATATGATAATCGATGAGGAGGAGGCTGAGGATCTTCTCCTTGAGATAGAAAAGGAGCTGAGAAGAAGAAGGTGGGGAACCCCTGTAAGGGCTGAATGCAGCGCCCACCTTGCTCAAAACTCCAAGGATTTTCTGAGAGAGAAGACAGGCCTTCCCCTGGATGATTTTTATGAGGTCGATGGTCCCATAGATCTCACCTTTCTCTGGGAGCTCTTTACTTTGGAGGGATTTGAAGACATTAAGTTTCAGCGGAACTATCCCTCCTTCACCAAAAAACTCCAGGGAGAAGAGGTATTTGCCAACCTCAAAAAGAGGAAGTACCTCTTACACCACCCCTATGACACCTTTGATCATGTGTCTGAGCTCATAGAAACAGCTGCTGAAGACAAGAAGGTCCTGGCCATAAAGCAGACCCTCTACAGGGTAAGCGGGGACTCAGCAGTTGTAAAAGCCCTCATGAGAGCTGCCCAGAACGGAAAACAGGTTACTGTGGTGGTGGAGTTGAAGGCCAGATTTGACGAGGAGAGAAATATCCGGTGGGCTAAGAAGCTGGAAAGAGCCGGATGCCATGTAATCTATGGCCTTAAGGGGCTGAAGGTCCATGCAAAGTGCCTCCTCATTATAAGAAGGGAGGAGGACGGAATAAGAAGATACCTTCACCTGGGAACTGGAAACTACAACAGCCTAACTGCAAAGCTCTACTCAGACTTCTCCTACTTTACCTGCGACACCCAGATGGCCATGGATATCTCCAACCTCTTCAATAAGCTCACAGGGTTTTCCACAAATACTTCCTGGAAAAAAGCCATCGCCGCTCCAGACTTTATGAGGGAGGAGTTTTACAGGCTTATTAAAAGGGAGGAGGATAATGCTTGTGCCGGAAGAGAGGGAAGGATTGTTGCCAAGATGAACGCCCTGGTAGACAAGGGGATAATCGAACATCTCTACGACGCTTCCAAAGCCGGAGTAAAGATAGACCTGATAGTAAGGGGGGCATGCTGTCTCAGAGCTGGTGTTGAGGGACTAAGTGAAAATATAAGGGTATACAGCCTGGTGGGAAGATACCTTGAACACTCCAGGATCTACTCCTTCCATAATGGCGGCGAGGAGGAGATCTACCTTTCCAGTGCAGACTGGATGAAGAGAAACCTCGACAGGAGGATCGAACTTCTCTTTCCCGTAGAGGACATGGAATCCAAGAGAAAAATAAACCGGATACTGGAGGGGCTCCTCAGGGACAATGTCAAACTCAGAAGGCAAGGACGGGACGGAACCTATGAAAGAGTTAATGACAGCGGAGAAATCTTTAATGCCCAGGAGTCATTTTTTAGGGAAAAGTTTAATAAAAGGTAGGGAAAAAATCATAGCAGGTATTAACGACAGTTTTTATTTTATGGAGGTTCTATGAAAATACCAGGGGATAAGGTGGTACACCTCCTTGCGGGAGCTCTCATCACCCTTACAGCTCTTCTCCTAACAGGAAACAGGCTCATAGCTGTTGCCATGGCTGTAGTGGCAGGAGCTTGGAAGGAGTGGTGGGACAGCAGGGGACATGGGCAGGTTGAACTTGCCGACCTTGTGGCAAC
>CAYSGC010000233.1:0-4143 GCA_964430145.1 uncultured Fusobacteriaceae bacterium
AAAGGTTTCTTGCTAAAAACTTTAGGAGCTGCCACGGCAGCTCCTTTTTCCAAACCCTTCGTACCCTTCCCAAACTTTTTTTACACTTTTTTTACATAATTTTAACCTTTTTTTTACATTTGAATTGACACGGAGCAAAAGTGGGGCTAAACTTTACTATGCATTTTATTTTTAGAGATTGATCATTTATGAAAACTTGGTATAAAAGTAACTGAATTTAATAATGAAAGCTAAAGAATTGGAGAAGCTGCACAGACTATAACCCCTGGGTTAAGTGCGTTCTCTTTTTTTTTGACAGATTGAGTATACAGTCTGAACCAGCAATTACATGCATAGACAATTCCAAGGAAGTAAAGAGGTTCCCGGAATAATTTGAAGCTGTTAATTGTTATGGATAAGAAAAAATTTCAAAAGATAATATAGCAAGGGGAGGAGATTATGAAAAAGGTTTTAGGTGTGTTGCTCCTTGGAGCACTCATTGGCTGTAGTGCCAATACCGTTACCAAGGAGGAGACTAAGGGTCACAAGAAGATCGTAGTTGCCCACAGGGGATCCAGCGGATATCTTCCAGAGCACAGTATGGCTGCCAAGTCCATGGCTTATGCTATGAATGCAGACTATATTGAGCAGGATGTGGTTATGACCAAGGACGATGAGCTGGTTGTACTTCACGACCACTACCTGGACAGGGTAACAAATGTGGCTGAGGTTTTTCCAGAGAGGAAGAGGGAGGATGGAAGATACTATGCCATCGACTTTACTTTAGAGGAGATAAAGGGACTCAGGATGACAGAGGGATTTAATATCGAGAATGGTAAGACTGTGGCTGGGTTCCCAGACAGGTTCCCTATCTGGAAGTCTGACTTCAGGGTGCATACCCTGGCTGAAGAGATCGAGCTGATCCAGGGACTCAATAAGAGTACTGGCAAGAATATCGGAATCTATCCAGAGGTTAAGGCACCGTGGTTCCACAGAAGTGAGGGAAAGGACATCAGTGTAGCAGTATTAAAGGTTCTTAAGAAGTATGGATACACTGAAAAAACAGACCTGGTTTACTTCCAGTGCTTCGATCCAAATGAACTGGAGAGGGTTAAAAATGAGCTTATGCCAGAGATGGGAATGGATATAAGACTGGTTCAGCTTATTGCAGAGACCAGCTGGAATGAAACCATGGTATATGAGGATGGAAAGGCTGTTCCATACAACTATGACTGGATGTTTGAAGAGGGAGCTATGAAGAGGATCTCCGAGTATGCAGATGGAATAGGACCATGGAAGCCTATGATTGTAAGCAATGAGTCCACCAAGGACAATATAATTATTACAGATATGGTAAGGGAGGCTCACCAGGCTAATATGGAGGTGCACCCATACACATTCAGACTGGATAACGGAAGGATCCCAGCCTATGCATCTGACTTTGAGGATATGCTGGATATCTTCTATAACAAAGCGGGAGTAGACGGTGTGTTCACCGATTTCCCTGATCGTGCTGTGAAATTTATAGAAAATAGATAAAAAAATGGGAGGAATGAAATGAAAAAGATCTTTAAGATGTTAACACTTATGGTGGCTGCAGTAATGCTATTTGCCAGCTGCGGTAAGAAGGAAGAGGGAGCAACAAAGGGAGAGGAGAAGGTTGTCATCAAGCTTAGTACTAAGTTTGTAGAGGATGAGCAGACTGCAAAATCCCTTAAGAAGGTAGCGGCGAAGATCATGGAGAGATCCAATGGAAATATTGAGGTTCAGGTATACCCTGGAGGACAGCTTCCAATTGGTAAGGACAGTATGGAGCAGGTAGTTAGCGGAGCAAACTGGATATCTGTTGACGGACTTAACTTTATCGGGGACTATGTACCTGACTTCAATGCCATAAACGGACCTATGTTATATCAGAACTTCGATGAGTACCTTGCAATGACTCAGTCAGACCTAGTAAAGAGCCTGAAAGCTGAAGCTGAAAAGAAGCAGATCAAGGTGCTTTCTCTAGACTACCTATTTGGATTCAGAAGCATGCTTACAGACAAGGAGGTAAAGGTACCTGAGGACCTAAACGGAGTTAAGGTAAGGGTGCCAACTAGCCAACTTTATATGTACACACTGGAAGCTATGGGAGCTAACCCTACTCCACTACCATTTACAGAGGTATACAGCGGAATTCAGCAGGGAGTGGTTGACGGACTTGAGGGATCTCTAATGACTATCTACGGAACTAAGATCTACGAGGTAAGAAAGCAAGTTTCCCTTACTAACCACCTTCTTGGAGTATCAGCAGTATGTATCTCTAAGCAGGTTTGGGAGGGACTTACCGAGGAGCAGAGGACTATCATCCAAGAGGAGTTTAATGCAGGAGCTAAGTACAACAACGATGTTACTGTAGAGTTAGAGAAGGAGTACAAGGTTAAGCTGGAAGAGCTTGGAGTTAAGTTCAATGAGGTAGACTTAGCGGCATTTAACAAGGAAACTTCTAAAGTATTCTCTAAGTTCCCTAAGTGGACTCCTGGAATCTACGACGAGATTATGAAGGAACTGGAAGTAATCAGATCAAAATAAAAATATAGATGTAATTTGATAGTCGTGACTAGCTGGATGGTAACTCCCGTCTGCTACTCACGATTATCCTTTATGAATTGCAGATAATTGAATATGGGGTGGAGTATGAAAAAGTTCTTTAGAAATATAGAAGTAATTCTAGGGAGTATTGCAATAAGCGTTACGGTAATATCTGTAATAACAAATGTTTTTTTGAGATATCTCTTCGGAATCCAGTTTCCATGGATCGAAGAAGTATCGGTGGGATGTTTTATATGGACTGTATTCCTAGGGGCTACAGCAGCATATAAGGACAAAGCCCTTATAGGGGTGGAAGTTTTGACTCAGGTACTGCCCTTTAAGGGAAAAAGAATTTTAGAGCTGGTAGTCTATACACTGCTATTAACTCTAAATGCAACTCTCTTTTACCTAAGCTACAACTATACAGCTGGGTCGGATAAGATCACCTCAGCACTGGAGATATCCTATGTATATATCAACTCATCCATAGTATTTTCCTTTGGACTGATGACGTTTTACTCCTTGATGTTTTTAATTGAGGATATAAAGCTCTTTATAGATGAGCACAAAAGTCAAGGACAGACTATAATCGAACAAGAGAGAGGAGTGGAGTAGAAAAGTGGAAGGTTTTTATCCGATAATAATTTTATTTACGTTGTTTTTCCTTAATATACCAATAGCCTTTGCATTAATGGGTGCATCGATGTATTATTTTATCTTTGTGGATAATATTATGTCTATGAACATGATAATGCAAAGATTCGTTACTTCAATTGAATCATTTCCGTATCTGGCTGTACCATTTTTTATAATGGTGGGATCTGTAATGAACTACTCTGGAATAAGTAACAGCCTCATGGCTATGGCTGAGGTACTGGCTGGTCACATGGCCGGAGGATTGGCCCAGGTAAATGTTGTTTTAAGTATGATGATGGGGGGAATCTCAGGATCAGCCAATGCAGATGCTGCAATGCAGTCTAAGATACTGGTACCAGAGATGAGAAAGAGGGGATTCAGTGCTCCATTTTCAGCAGCTGTTACTGCTGCTTCATCCTCTGTGAGCCCTGTAATACCACCTGGAACTAACCTTATCATCTATGCTCTTATAGCCAATGTTTCTGTTTCCAAGATGTTTATGGCAGGGTATACACCAGGGGTATTAATGACACTGGCTCTCATGATTACAGTTCACATTATCTCCAAGAAGAGAGGCTATAAGCCGTCAAGGGAAAGGATAGCCAGACCTAAGGAGGTAGCTCGTCAGTTTATAGATTCCATCTGGGCACTATTTATTCCCTTTGGAATCATCCTGGGGATGCGTTTCGGGCTATTTACTCCCACTGAAGCTGGAGGAATAGCTGTATTCTTCTGTATAATCATCGGAGTATTTGTTTACAAGAAGCTGAAGCTTGAGCATATTCCAATTATCCTCAGGGACACAGTATATGGTACGGGGTCTGTTATGTTCCTTATAACTGGAGCCAAGGTATTTGGATACTACCTGACTCTAGAGAGGATTCCACAGACTATCACAGCATTTTTAATGGACTTTACAGACAGTAAGTTTGTTCTTCTGATAATTATAAACCT
>CAYSGC010000234.1:0-1209 GCA_964430145.1 uncultured Fusobacteriaceae bacterium
GGAGTTACTGTAGCTATTACAGACAACCTTGTGGAGTACCCTAACCCTATTATCGAGATAGACCAGACAAAGATCGACTATGTACTTAAGGTAGATGCCATCGGAGATCCCAATGGTATAGTATCTGGAACAACTCAGATCACAAAGAACCCAATCGGACTGAAGATAGCAAAGCTTACAGCAGATTTTATAAAGGAATCTGGATACCTGAAGGATGGTATGAGTTTCCAGACTGGTGCAGGAGGAATCTCCCTTGCAGTGGCTGATGAGATGAAAAACATCATGAAGAAGGACGATATCAAGGGAAGCTTTGCTTCTGGAGGAATCACTGGTTACATAGTTGACATGTATAAGGAGGGGCTATTCAGATCCCTTCTAGATGTGCAGTGTTTCGACCTTGCTGCTATCCAGTCGGCTAAGGAAAATCCTGGACACATGACTATGTCTGCATCTATGTATGCAAATGCAGACAACAAGGGAGCTGTGGTAAATAAGCTGGATGTAGTTATCCTAGGAGCTACAGAGATGGATACAGACTTCAACGTAAACGTAACAACTGGATCTAACGGTACAATCATGGGTGGATCTGGAGGTCACAGTGATACAGCAGCTGGTTCAAAGCTTTGTATAATTGTATCTCAGCTGGCTAACTCAAGAATCTCAGTGCTTAAGGACAGAATAAATACTGTAACTACTCCAGGGGAGACAGTTGATATACTTGTAACTGAGAGAGGAATAGCAATCAACCCTAAGAGAACAGATCTTATAGAGAAGTTTAAGGATTCACACCTTCCAATAAGAACTATAGAGGAGCTTAGAGACATGGCTGTAGCTATGACTGGAAAACCAAGAGATATAGAATATGATGACAAGATTGTAGCTGTTGTAGAGTACAGAGACGGTAGTGTTGTTGATGTAGTAAGAAAGAGAAAGTAAGAGGATTAAATTGGCGGCCATAGGCCGCCATTTCTTTTTTATTGCTAAGAAAAGTACAGAAATCATAAAAAAACATGAATTGATGAGTATTTGAACTCATTATCTAGATGTTACTTCGCGTTGCTTTTGTAAAGCTTACTTTTTTGATAAAGAAATGGTGATATTATCCTGTAAATATGATATGATATTTCAGGATAAATGATCGGCAGGGTCAAAATAATATTTAAGGAGTTTTTTATGGATAATAAGTTTAGAGGAGCTGTGTATATGTGT
>CAYSGC010000234.1:1309-4141 GCA_964430145.1 uncultured Fusobacteriaceae bacterium
AATATTTAAGGAGTTTTTTATGGATAATAAGTTTAGAGGAGCTGTGTATATGTGTGTGTCAGCTCTGGGAATGGCTCTCATGGCAGCCTGTGTAAAGATGGTTGGGAGCGATGTATCCACATTTCAAAAACTATTTTTCAGAAATGTTGTAAATGCCCTTGTAGTTTTAGTAAGTATGAGCAGGATGGGGATCTCGATTATGCCTAAATCAAAGAAAAGTGCAAAGTTTATATTTTACAGGAGTATAGTGGGACTTACAGGAGCTACCTGCTTCTTCTATGCTATAAGTAATCTTCCCCTGGCAGACTCCAATATGCTGAATAAGCTATCCCCCTTCTTTGTGATGATATTTGCCTGCCTCTTCCTGAAGGAGAAGTTTCACAGGATTCAGGTTGTTCCCCTACTTATGGTGTTTACAGGGGCAGTCCTTGTAATAAAGCCCACCTTTAATGTGGAGATCTACCCTGCTCTGATAGGATTTATATCGGCGGTATTTGCAGGAGGTGCCTACACCCTTATAAGATACCTGAGAACAATGGAGGAACCCAATACAATAGTTTTCTGGTTTGCAGTTATCTCCTTTGTATTCATGTTTCCCCCAATGATGGCAACAGGTTTTGTAGTGCCAGATATGAGGCAGCTAATCTTTCTTATAGGGAGCGGAGTCTTTGCCACTGTAGGACAGGTAGCGATCTCCTATGCCTACAAGTATGCTCCGGCAAATGAAGTTTCCATCTATCAGTACCTAAGCATAATCTTTTCAGCCCTAATAGGGGGAGTTGTTCTGGGAGAGATACCGGACATCTACAGTATCTTTGGAGGAGTATTTATAATGGGAGCAGCCCTTATAAACTTCTATATTACCAATAGAGTAGTAGCTAAATAAAAAAAGTCCCTGAGGGGACTTTTTTTATTTAGATTGATATCTATTAATAGCTAGAAGGAATTTAATGGTCGTAAGTTATTCCCTTCGATCTTCTAGAGCTCTTCATTCTTAATGCTTCCCTTTAAAAATTCTCTTCTTCTCTCCCATAGGGTTGAATCTTTCCTGGCAGGTATTTGAGGCGGGTGTCCCTTATCTCTGAGGAATTGCCCTAACGTTACAAAGGTGTAGCCCCTTTCCTTAAGGTCCCTTATAATTTCAGGGAGAAGGCAGACGGAACTTTTATTAGAGTGGAGGAGAAGGATTCCTCCTTTCTGATGGTATCTCTGGATTCTTTTCAGGGAATCCTCCCACGGATCCCTCCAGTCGAAGGTATCCAGGGACCAGTTTATAATGTAGTACCCCCTCCTCCTTAAAAACTCCACCTGTTTCGGAGTGGCATAACCATAGGGGGGACGGATAAGATTGGTAGGTTTATAGCCATTTTTTATCAGGAGTTCGTTGAAGGCAAGGATCTCATTTTGATAGATCTCCTCAGGGGTCATCACTTGAAATGTTTTGTGGTTATAGGAGTGGCTGCCTATCTCATGCCCCTCCTGAACTATCCTTTTAACCATGTGGGGGTAGGATTCGATCTCGGATCCCACAAGAAAAAAGTTCGCCTTAACCCCGTTTTTTTCAAGGACAGAAAGGATCTCAGCAGTATATTTTGAGGGGCCGTCATCTATGGTAAGAACTACATATTTCTCTCTGGTTTTCAGCTGGTAGAGTCTGTCCACCTTAATCCGGCCATAGGTGTAGAGGTCCTCTGTCCCATTGGTGTAGAGGATGGTACTCAGCAAAAAAAATATAGGCAGAAAATACTTCATATACTCCTCCTGAACTACAACTTGTTAAAAGGGGATTAACTAAAGGTAGGGTTTGAGATCCACACTGCTGAATACCTGTCCCACTTCATCTCCAAGATGATTTTTATTTGGAAGTACCTTGTATCTTTCAAGCTCCATCTCCTGCTCTCTGTCTAGGAGTTTAAGTTTTTTCAGGAGATCCATTACAACTGGAGGGATGCAGCGAACTCCTCCAGACTCAATCTTGAGAGCTATGCCAATGGCAAGGTCCTTCACCCCTATGCAGTAGACACCATCAGCTCCCAGCTTAGCCACAAGTTTTCCCCTTGCTACCCTTGTAAGGTCTGAACAAAATCCCTCTGTACCTGCGAGCATCTCAGGAGCATCGGCCATGGCGTCGTAAATCCTTTTAGACCACTCTCCATAGACCGGGTCCCTTCCTGCAGAAAACCTGGCATAGGCCAGGGCCATGTTGTAGATAGGCATTGAAAAAACAGGAACCCCGCAGCCGTCGATACCTATGCCGATCTCCCTCTTCTTCATTCCGCTCATATGAGCTACCGTTTCAAGGATTCCCTCCTGCACAGGATGCTCCTCCTTGTAGTAGCCTTCACTTTCCCACCCCATACTCTTACAGATACTAAGCATAGCACCGTGCTTTCCAGAGCAGCAGGAAAAAAACGGGGAGGGGTCTATACCGGCTTTGAGCTGTTTGGCGGCTATGGAGGGTTTCATAGAGTGGACCTCTCCGCACTTGAGTTCCCTCTGTGGTGTTCCTATCTTATTCAAAATATTCAAGACAGTTTTAGTGTGAAACTCCTCTCCGTAGTGGGAACCACACATGATAGAGAGTTCCTCATTGCTAAACTTGTACTTCTCAGCTGCTCCCCTCCTGAAAACCTCCAATGTCTGAAGGGGCTTGGCTGCAGACCTTATAAAGGCTTCCTTACTGGGGTCTCCATGAAAGTAAAGGATACTTCCCTTAGAGTCCACCACTACAATATCTCCCCTGAGGATACACTCGGTGATTCCTCCCCTGGTTACCTTGGCAATCTCCTGACTCATTTAACTACCTCCCTCTATTCATAGTTTTTATATGCC
>CAYSGC010000235.1:0-4133 GCA_964430145.1 uncultured Fusobacteriaceae bacterium
ACTGCATTCCCTTACCAACTTTCATTGGAGATACACAACAAGCGATAGCGTAGTCGTCTCCGAACTGAGGTCTCATTAGATCGTCGTTCTCATACTGTACTGCAGATGTATCGATCGATACCTTAGCACAGAAGTCCTTCCAGTTCTCTGGAGAGTGCGTTGACCATAGTACTGTCATGTTAGGCTCTGGTGCAGGTCCTAGGTTGTATAGAGTGTTTAGGTATCTGAATGAAGTCTTTGATACAAGAGTTCTTCCGTCTGTACCCTCTCCTCCTAGTACTTCTGTTGTCCAAGTAGGATCTCCAGAGAATAGGTCGTTGTATGCTGGTGTTCTTAGGAATCTTACGATTCTAAGCTTCATGATGAAGTGGTCGATTAGCTCCTGAGCTTCCTGCTCAGTGATCTTTCCTGCCTCTAGATCTCTCTGGATGTAGATGTCTAGGAAAGTAGCTGTTCTACCAAGTGACATTGCTGCTCCGTCCTGGTCCTTGATTGCTCCAAGGTATCCGAAGTATACAGCCTGAACTGCTTCCTGAGCTGTTTCAGCTGGCTTAGTGATATCTACTCCGTATGAAGCACACATCTTAGTGAATGCCTTGATAGCTGAGATCTGCTCCATGATCTCTTCTCTGTTTCTGATGATCTCTTCAGTGATCTCAGGAACATCAAGTTGCTTGTGCTGAGCCATCTTATCTGCGATAAGCTTATCTGTTCCGTAAAGAGCTACTCTTCTGTAGTCTCCTATGATTCTTCCTCTACCGTATGCATCTGGAAGACCAGTTACGATTCCACATCTTCTTGCTGCTTTTACATCATCTGTATAAGCTGCGAATACTCCCTCGTTGTGAGTCTTTCTGTACTTAGAGAAGATCTCAGCAGTTACTGGATCGATCTCGTATCCGTATGCCTCAAGAGAAGACTGAACCATTCTTAGTCCACCTCTTGGGAATATTCCTCTCTTTAGAGGCTTGTCAGTCTGTACACCAACGATCTTCTCAAGATCCTTGTCGATGTATCCTGGTCCGTAAGCGTCTAGTGCCGATGGAGTTTTAGTTTCAACATCGTACACACCTTTAGCTTGCTCCTCTTTGAACATCTCAGTTAACTTATCCCATAGCTTTTTAGTTGCGTCTGTCGCATCTGTTAGGAATGAGTCGTCTCCCTCATATGGAGTATAGTTGTTTTGAATAAAGTCTCTTACGTTGATCTCTTTCTTCCAAAGATCACCAGTAAATCCTGCCCATTGCTTTAGCATGTCTCGTTACCTCCTGATTAATCGAAGTATATAATTGATAGTTTAGTTTAGTATGATTTAACACTTTTATACCGTGAATATAACATGAAATTGAAACTGTGTCAAACATTATTATAATTTTTTCACTAGTATTTTATATTTTTCCCCTAAAATCCCTTGTTTTTCATAGAAACAAAAAGTTTTTTTCAATATTTTGTGTACCCTAAAAGTACATTTTGTTGTTTAACTGCATTTCACATCAAGGTTTTCGAAAAATGGTGTTTTTGTTTTTATTTTGTAATGATTACACTTTACAAAAAGTTTAACATATTTAACAGAGTGAAGCAAGTTTTTTTACATGTTCAGTCAAGTTTTTTATATCACAAATTTCTCCCACAAAAAAATAGGAGAATTAATATCTCCTATAGTTTTCCTCTATTATTCTTTTCACCTTGATATCCAGCATCTTCCTCTCTTCAACACTGGATTCCTTTACATCTATGGGCTTGTCTATAATGAGTTTAACCCTTCTTCCCATCTTCATCCAGATGCTTCCCCTTCTCTGGATATCATAGGTTCCCTTTACCGTTACAGGTACAATAATACCATTGGTGTCCGTTGCCAGCCTGAAGCTTCCCTTCTTGAAGTCTCCCATCTCCTCTGTAAGACTCCTTGCTCCCTCTGGAAATATAGCTGTGGGATAACCTGACTTGATTATCTTCACTGCCTTCTTTATACTCTTTATCCCCTCTCTGGGATTGCTTCTGTCCAGGAAGATACAGTGGGATTTTCTCATCCATATTCCATAGAAGGGCCAGCTCGCCATCTCCTTCTTGGCTACAAATCCTAAGTCCATGGGAAAGTAACCATTTATCAGAGGTGGGTCCAGGTTACTCTGGTGGTTTGAAACCACAACTATACCGCTGTTCCTGTCCAAAGCTTTAATGGCTTCCTCATCCTCGTAGATAACCTCTACCTTGGCAAAGGTGGCTCCTAAAAGCATCCTGGAGAAGTTCTTCAGCTCCTTCCTAGCCAGCATACTCCCTTTCTTCTCACCCATTAGGCATATTACAGGTATATATACTATCGTCATTACAACAAACCACAACAGGCCTGTTAAGCTTATTAAAAATAATCCTAGCATCTCTATCACTCTCCTCAAGTAATATTACACCTGTAATTTTAACACCTTTTTATCTCTTTGTAAAGTCTACTCCTCTATTTCCCTCAGTACTTCCCTTATATCCTCGTATCTGAAGCCCTTTCTCATGAGGTAGGCTATCTGCTTATCCTTCTCCCTCTTGGCCACCTTTTTCAACTGCTTTCTCAGCTCATCCCTCTCATCGTGGTCAGCTTCTCCAAAGGCTTCGCTTATAACCTCTCTGCTTATTCCCTTCATAGAAAGCTGGTATTCCAACTTTCTCTTGCTTTCCCTGCTTCTTTCTATGAGGGACCTGGCGTAATCCAGATCATTTATATATCCCCTGTCAACCAGTTTATCCACTACCTCTTCCACTATCCCATACTCCCGGAACTTCATCCTCAGCTTCCCAAGCATCTCTTTTCTGCTGTAGTCTCTTCTTGAGAGTAAAAAAATAGACTTAGCAAGAGAAGCCAGGTAGATTACTCTCCTATACTCTTCTCTGCTAAGTTCTTTTTTCCTGTTTAGATCCATCTCAGATATTATCTCTGGACTTACATCTACTATCTCCTGCTCCTCTAGATCACTCTCAAGATATAGTTTATTCCTCGCTACCCTGAGTATCTTCAACTATCTCTTCCTTTACCTCTTCTGCTTCTGGGAATAGCACCTTGTTTACCTCTATTTCCACCTGCTCCAGTAGATCCGATTCAGTTTCAAGTCTGGCCTTTACATTCTCCTTACCCTGTCCCAGTCTTATATCTCCAAAACTGAACCATGCTCCCGACTTGGATACGATGTCGTTGGCTATGGCGATATCCAGGATCTCTCCCACTCTGGAGATTCCCTTACCATACATGATCTGGAACTTAGCTTCCTTAAATGGAGGGGCGATCTTGTTCTTGGTTACCTTTACTGCAGTTTCGTTACCTATTACATTGTCCCCCTGCTTCACACTTCCTATCCTTTTTACTTCCATTCTTACAGATGAGTAGAACTTAAGAGCTCTTCCCCCTGTAGTTGTTGTCTGAGGACCAAATCCGAATCCACCGATCTTCTCTCTGATCTGGTTGATAAAGACCATTGTAGTCTTGGACTTATTCAGGGTAGCTGTAAGCTTTCTCAGTGCCTTGGACATAAGTCTTGCCTGTAGACCCATCTGCTGGTCTGCCATCTCTCCCTCTATCTCTACCTTTGGTACCAGGGCCGCTACCGAGTCAACGATAATTACATCCACCGCTCCGGATCTTACAAGCATATCCGCTATCTCCAGAGCCTGCTCTCCGTTATCCGGCTGAGAGATAAGAAGTTCATCTGTATCTACTCCCAGTGCCTTGGCGTAGGCAGGATCCAGTGCGTGCTCAGCATCTATAAAGGCTGCAACTCCTCCGGCCTTCTGTGCCTCTGCAACTATGTGAAGAGCTATTGTTGTCTTACCCGAACTCTCTGCTCCGTATACCTCTACTATCCTTCCTCTAGGTACTCCTCCAAGCCCCAGTGCCAGGTCCAGGTTCACGCTTCCAGTGGAGATCGTCTCTATATTCATATGAAGGTTGCTTCCAAGCTTCATTATGGATCCCTCACCAAAATCTTTTTGTATCTGCTTCATTGCAAGTTCAAGTGCTTTTTCTTTATCATTTGCTTCTTTTTTTACTCTTGCCATTCTTAACCCCCTTATGGTTTCTTCTCTATGATTTTACTATATTGATCTATGCCTTTCAACTCTTTGAGCTATTTACACTCTAATTATAGCAAATA
>CAYSGC010000236.1:0-4084 GCA_964430145.1 uncultured Fusobacteriaceae bacterium
CCATAACCACTTTCAAAGTCAATATTTGGCATATATTCCTCCTAAAAATTATATTAATAAGATATTACTCCATCTTCTACCAAAAAGATACAGTTTTTGTGGACTAAGTAAAATAAATATTCAGAATAGTGAAATAATGAAGGTTACAATTAAAAAGGAATTTATTCCATGGGATATTCACCTAATAATAGTAACTTTCATAGGAAGGAAGAAGGAGGGAAGGGAATGATCTTTCTTCGGGAAAATAAATTTTATCCAAGGAAACCCTATACTTATAGTGGGATAAGGTGGGCAGAAAAAGTGAATTCTCATAGGATTAGGGGTGAGAGGGATATAGGTTTTTGTAAAGCTTGATTCTTGAAAGGAGGAGTCATGAAAAAAGTTTTGGTGTGGATACTACTTCTATGGAGTGCTGTGACTTACGGGGAGGAGTTTAGAAAGGGGCTTTTAAAAAAGGGGAGCAGCAGGGAAAAGGTTTTGGAGTTAAATAGATTTTATGGTTATGGGGAAAAGTCTGAGATATTTAGGGCGCTTGTAGGGGAGGAGAGTATCGGTAATAAATTTGGGCTTAATACCTTTACATCTGGTTTTTCCTATGTCTTTGAATGGGAGAACTGGGTATCCTTTGAGTTGGGTGTAAAAGTTTATGTTCTGAACGAGGAAGTGGAAGAGGAGGAGTATCTAGAGGAGGAAGCATGGCAACACTCCCTCTATGCCAGCATAGGGTATAGATTCTAGGGAAAGACAGGGACCTTTTGGGGTTCCTTTTTGCTTAAAAGGAGGAAAAAACTTATAATTTTCTACACCCCAATATTCACCCCAATAACTTAATCTATAGAGTGGGTGAGATAAATTTTTGTGAACAATTCACCCACTTTTGGAATAATCTTTGAAATAACAGGAATTATAATATAGTAGAAGGAGTTTAAAATTTATGGATCTTTTAATCCCTTTAAGTATAGAGGATGCTGATTTTGAAAGGGGGTGTAGAGATGGATGGTGTTATTCTGGGAATATTTATACTGATATTTTTTATAGTGGCAGGGGCCTTTAAAAAAGGAGGAAGAAGATACTTTGAGGAAGGTCTGTCCCTTATGGGATATAGGTGCATAGAGGTTTCAGATGAAGGGCTCAGGGATGCCCTCTGGGATGCAGTACAGCAGCTGGAAGAATATACCTCCACCCGGAATAAGCTGAGGGAAAGCGACCTGAGAAGGATAAAGAGCCTCAATGCTATGATCAAGGGGATAGGGAGTCTGGAAGGACTGGATTTCTCCATACTTCAGAATCTGATGGAACTAAATTTGAGCTACAATGGAATAAGAAGCCTCAGGGAGGTTGACTTTAGAGGGCTTGACAGGTTAAGAATCCTCTCCCTTACCTTTAATGTACTGGAAAGCCTTGATGGGGTTGACTTCAGGGGGCTGGATAACTTAAAAACTCTCAACCTCAATGAAAATGAGATAGACAGAGTAGAGGGAGTAGGTGTAGGCAGTCTTCACAACCTTAGAATCCTGGACCTGGGATTAAATAAGATCTCCTCCCTGA
This sequence comes from uncultured Fusobacteriaceae bacterium, assembly GCA_964430145.1. Taxonomy (GTDB): domain Bacteria; phylum Fusobacteriota; class Fusobacteriia; order Fusobacteriales; family Fusobacteriaceae; genus Propionigenium. The sequence goes on from CAYSGC010000236.1 coordinate 1,549, forward strand.
AGGGTTTGGATCTAGGGGGGCTCTACAACTTGAACTATTTAAACCTTAGGCTAAACCATATAAGAAGTCTAGAGGGAGCAAACTTTAAGAGGCTGCACAGTCTGAAATATCTCAATCTTGATTTTAACCGGATAGATACAATGGATGGTTTCAGGGAAGCAGTGGAAGGTCTCAACAATCTCACTGTGAGTATGTACGACAACCCTATTACTGCAACAGAGGAGTACAGGGTGTTAAAGGGAGACAGGAACACTAATATCACCTTCATTCCTTAATATGTGGAAGATCTAAAGGGAGAAGCATTTCTCCTCTACTATCTGATAACTAAAAAAAGACCTCAGTAGGTCTTTTTTTATGCGGTGAAACTTTCAAGGATGGGTTTTAGAGTCTGAAAATAAGACCACAGGTGAGCTATTTTATTCAATGGAGTTATACAAGCGAGAACTCAACTGCAAAAAAGTATTCAGCAGACTGAGAATCGTAAGCCACCCTTATGTTGTCTCTGTTGACTCTTATATGTTTGTCAAATTCCTTTAGGTAGTTCTTCCTTATCAGTTCAATGGATTCCAGCTTTAAGTTCTCCTTAAATCCGTGGATATAGATAGACATGTACTTGTCGATGAGCTCTCCCTTGAGGGGAATAAGAAGATAGGAGGTGGAAAAGTCCCCTGCTAAGAACCCCTCCACAAAGTAGATTCTGTCTTCATAGGAGTCGATGGTTTTTTTTTGGGAAAACTTGCCCTCTCTTCCCCTTAGAGAGTAAGTTATTCTGAAGTCTTCTATAGCCCTCAAACGGTCATCCTTTAATATAAAATTTTTGTTACTAATAATAATCATTTTTTCACTCCTAAAAACATATTATAGTTCTGTAGATTATAGAGGAATTTAAAATAAAATACAACCAAAATAAATTGTTGTTCACTTATGTGTTGAGGATTATTCAAAGATATACGATAAAAAGCAAATTATGGATATATGGATAGTAATGAAGGTGGATAAGTGTACCTCTCTTTATTTGGTTGACTTAGGGGAAGGCATCTTCTTTTTTTATTTTTACATAGGAGGTGCTTTTTTGAAAGTATAGCAGTTTGAGGGTTCTATCTCCTCTGTAGTGAAACTATTACATAATCACTTTCAAAAGTAAGGGTGATGTGATAGACTTAAAATTGTGCCTTAAAAAAGAAAAAGCGTTTATTAAAATAGAAATTAGGAGGAAATTTGTGAGGGAGAGATATGGTCTGTTAGTTTGTTTTTTGTTGCTGTTGGGAGGTCTGGTATATGGAGAGGATTACATCTCCTCGGGAATATACTCGCCAGATGAGATCTCCTACATAGAGAAGCTGCAGAGAGAGAAAATAAAGCTGGGAGCCTATAGTGGAAGCCGTTTTTTAGATGAAAAGCAACCGGAGGAAAGCCTGGTATATAAGTATGAGAGGCTTTTGGAGGAGTTCCTTCACATGAATGTAAAGGTAGAGATAGATTCCTGGGAGCACCTTTACGATAGATTCAGAAGAGGAGAGATAGATCTCCTTCTCAACCTTGTAGTTACAAGGGAGAGAGAGAAGGAGTTTAACCTCACCACTCCCATATATGAAAATAAGATCTATATAAGTGTAAGGGAGGACAGCATTCCTCTGGACTCCTGGAATGATTTAGAGGGAAGGGAGATTGCAGTGCTGAAGTCCTCCTACTACAGCGATTACCTGAAAAAGTTCAGGAGGGAAAACTATATAGACTTTAAGATAAGGGAGGTGGATTCAGCCCCGGGTTCTGGAGAGTATGACTATGCTGTACTTCCCTCGGAGAAGGTCCATGAAAAGTACAGCCTGAAGAAACTTGAGCTGGGAGAGGGTGAACCCATGGGAATAGGGGTTGCCAGGGATAAACCACAGCTCAAGGAGATACTAGACAAAGCACTGGATTACAGGCTAAAGGATGAGATACTGGACCTTATGGAGGGAGACAGGACCAGGAGGATAAAGAGAGATTTCTATGAGGTTCTTACACCAGAGGAGAGGAAGTATCTGGAGGAAAAGGAGAGTATAGAGGTATTTTTTGAAAAGGATTTCTATCCCATGGTTTACTACGATAGAGGTAAAGAGGAGTATGACGGCATCTTTGTAAGGGGGGTGGCCCAGCTGAGCGGTCTTCTAGGAATCCCTGTGAAGCTTCTCAACGGAAGGGGAGAAGCATGGGATGAAATCTATAACAGGTTTAAGAGGGGTGAGGGTGACTTTCTTCCCATGTACTTTACCTTTGAAAGGGCAAGAAATCATGAGTTTTCAAGAGCCATGGATTATAGAGAGATCTTCCTTGTGGGGAATACCCAAAGAGGCCATAAAGAATATATGAGGATAGGAGCTGTAGAGGGAGACATAACAGAGGAGGCGTCTAAAAGGTATGTAGCTCAGAAGAGAGAAGTGGTGCTGTATAAGAACTCCGAGGAGATGCTGGAAGCCCTTAAAAAGGGGAGGGTAGGAGCCTGTATAATGGATGAGGATATGTTTACCTACTTTAATCAGACAAGGTTTGACCT
>CAYSGC010000237.1:0-1450 GCA_964430145.1 uncultured Fusobacteriaceae bacterium
TCTTACCTCTAAGTGTCTGTGCTCCGTAGTATGCTTCCTTAGGTACTTCCACTGCTCCCAGTGAATCAGTTTCTATTCTATATCTATTCATTTTAATCACTCCTATTTTCTAATTAAATTTTTTTCTATGGCAATTTTTCTTACTGAATCAGCTACAACCTTTGCAACCCTTTCATCAAAGGCATCTGGAAGGATATAATCCTCTCTCAGCTCCCCCTCTACAACAGAGGCGATTCCCCTGGCAGCTGCCATCTTCATCTCCTCGGTGATCTTAGTAGATCCCACTTCCAGAGCTCCCTTAAATAGTCCCGGGAAAGCAAGTACATTGTTTACCTGGTTTGGATAGTCCGATCTTCCAGTTCCCACTATTCTTGCTCCTGCCTCCAGAGCCTCCTCTGGCATGATCTCTGGTGTTGGATTTGCCATGGCAAAGATTACAGCGTCTTTGTTCATAGTTTCCACCATTTCCTTCTTCAAGATTCCACCAGCTGAAACCCCTATGAAGATATCCGTTCCCCTTACTGCTTCTGCAAGTCCACCTGTAATATTATCTATATTTGTAATTTCAGAAAGTTCCTTGGTCAAGGAGTCATACTCTCTGCTCTCATCTCCCCTTGAGATGATCCCGTGGATATCCAGAGCCACAATGTCCTTAACCCCCAGGTCCCTTACCATCTTTATAATGGAGGATCCCGCTGCTCCAGCTCCGCACACCACAACCTTGGCATCCTTCAGGTTCCTCTCCATAAGCTTGTAGGCATTTATAAGACCTGCAGTTACAACTATAGATGTTCCGTGCTGATCATCGTGGAATACTGGAATATCCAGCTCCTCCTTTAGCCTTGTCTCTATCTCCACACACCTAGGGGCTGAGATATCCTCCAGGTTTATTCCTCCAAGTCCCGGTGCCAGAAGCTTACAGGTTTTCACGATCTCATCTACATCCTGGGTATCCAGGCAGATAGGTATAGCGTCCACTCCAGCAAACTCCTTAAATAGGATAGCCTTTCCCTCCATAACAGGAAGTGCTGCTTCTGGTCCGATATTCCCAAGACCCAGTACCGCAGAACCATCTGTAACCACCGCTACAAGATTTCCCTTGGAGGTATATCTGTAGACATCATTTTTATTTGCTGCAATCCTTCTGCAGGGCTCTGCTACTCCTGGAGAGTAAGCCAGGGAAAGCTCCTCCCTGTTTGTAACTCTTACCTTAGATACAACCTCTACCTTACCCCTTCTGCTTTCATGCAGTTCCAATGCCCTTTAATAGACGCTCATTACTTCATCCTCCTTGTGGAATTCAAATCCAATCTATATCCAAATAATTATCCAACAACTAAAAACGTATTTTTTGTGATAAAAACCAACACAGTGAATTATTATTGCTTGTATATTATAAGATCTATTGGATAATGTCAATGAATTTTTGAAGGAATTTCTTCTTTTTTTT
>CAYSGC010000237.1:1550-4073 GCA_964430145.1 uncultured Fusobacteriaceae bacterium
ATAAGATCTATTGGATAATGTCAATGAATTTTTGAAGGAATTTCTTCTTTTTTTTGATTTTGAAGAATTTAATTCTTCAAACCTTCAAATTGAGGATCTCTGGGGATAGATTAACGGGTATATGGTGGTCCTCAGATGGGTAACCTTGACAAATGGTGGGAAAGGTTATATCCTAAAATGAATGTAAATAATCAAAGACCTTATGGGTTTTAGGCCCTATTTTACTGGTGATAAAGGAGGATATGTGAAGAAGGATGACTTTAGTTTAGCGTATAAAATTCAAAGTATGGTGTCGGAGCTTCCCCCAAAACAGCGAAAGCTGGCGGGATATATTTTGAAGAATCAGAAGCAATGTGCCTTCATGACCTCTACAGCTTTAGGAGTGGCTGCAGGGGTGAGTGAGTCCACAGTAATAAGATTTGCTTCCTATATGGGATACAAGGGATATCCCGACTTTCAGTGGGAGCTAAGGGAATCTCTGAAGAATGAGCTTTCAGCTCTGGATAAGTTTTCCATAGAGAAGGTAGAGGATACAACAAACGCCTATCAGGATATCTTTGAGTCCGAGGTAGAGATCATCAACAGAACCCTGAAGGAGCTCTCCCCTGAGACATTTAACAGTGCTGTGGAGTCTCTCAATGAAAAGGAAAGCATCCTTACTGTAGGATTCAAGGGTTCCTACTGTCTTTCCAGCTATGCAGGGTACAACCTCAGCAAGATCCACCCCAAGGTACAGATTATAGAGGAGTGGAATGAAAGGTGGTTTAACTACCTGAATGATCTCAATGAAAATACAGCTGCCATCCTCTTCGGCTTCCCCAGATATCCCCAGAATGTGGTGACTATAGCTGAGATCCTCAAGGAGAGAGGGGGAACCCTCATAGTTATTACAGACAGTGTGGTTTCACCCCTGGCTGAGCTGGCAGACTTCCTCTTTATCATTCCCGTGAAAAAGGCGTTTTTTGTGGACCACCTCTCTGCAGTGATGTGCCTCATCAATGCCCTGGTATTTTCCCTCTCCCACAAGGACAAGGAGAAGACGGAGAAGTACCTCAAGAGATTTGAGAAGTTCTCAGATGAAAACAATATCTTTGTTAAGAGCAACAGAAAGAAGAGTTAGAAAAAGGAGTAACTGTAATTACAGTTACTCCTTTTTTGGTAAGCTGGATTTTATGAGGTCTCAAGGCGCTCTCTGGCAGAATCCATATGAATTATTTTCAGTGTTTTTCTACTTTTTTCAAGGGTCTTATTTTCAATAAGTCTTTTCAATGCCCTCTGCATTGTACGAATATCCATATTAAGCAGCTGAGCAAGCTCGCTGGTCGAGGTATAGGTGAAGGTACCTCCACTGGATATAAGAAAATCAACAAGGTACTGTTCATTGGAAAGGCTGAGCTTGGCAGCATGGGTCTTGATAAGCTTTAAAGTATTAAGTAACAGGTTTTTAATCATGATATTATATAGATTCAATAAAAATTGTACGTCTGTATTGTTGATAAGCTTCATTATTGGAAGCTCTAGAAGGGTAGCGGTGGGCATCCCCTTTAATATCAAGTCCATAGCTTCATCCAGAAAGAGATCTACATGTCCAAGACACTCCCCCTCCTTGAACTCCATATTAAACTCCAGACGCTCCTCAATAAATACAGTTGAAATGACCTTACCGCTTTTAACGATATAGAGACAGTCATTCTTAGGTGTAAAGATCTCATCTTCAGAAAGCTGCCGAAGAACAAACAGTTCATTGAGGGATTTAGAAAAAATTATATTCAAGTCTTTAGAACTTAATTCAGGTAATAATTTAGATAGTTTTTCGATAGTCATAGTTACTCCTTTGTTTCTTATTCCGTATAGCTATAATTATTTAATCTGAGAAAAAATATTGCAGAACTCAAGATTCACTTATAATAACTATATTACCTATTAAAAAAAAATGTTATGACAACGGTCATAATAGGACTAAGTTTAATTTTTTTTAGACCATTAAACTTGCAAAACTTCTTAAGGAACATTTGTGATATACTTATAGTAGGGAGCCTAGAGAGAGTTCTTTAGGCAGAGAAAGGGGGAGCTATGGAAGATTTCAATATGCTGAAGGAGAGTTTTCTAACTACACCTGGAGTAAGGGAGTATAGATATCAAAAGAATGAGGAGATTGCATTTTCCAAGGAGGAGCTGGAAGGGATCTACCTGGTATTGGAGGGGGAGGTTGACATCAACTTCACATCTGAAAATGGAAATGTGATGCACCTTGTAACTGCTAAAAAAGGGGATCTGCTGGGGTCGGCGGACTTCTATTTTGATCAGTGGGAAGTAAATATGGTTGCAAAAACAGAGGTTGAGCTCCTGGGAGTGGAAAAATCAATCGTATTAACTCTGGACAAAAACTATTTCTTCTGGAAGTCCATGTATATGGATGTTGTCCGAAAGCTGGTAGATCTTGCAAGAAGAACTTTTATAAAATCCACAGCCATATCCCATGAAAACTACTTCCTCCTCTACCTCAAGGAAAAGGATTATGAG
>CAYSGC010000238.1:0-4071 GCA_964430145.1 uncultured Fusobacteriaceae bacterium
AGCTTTCTTCCCCTTATATTAAAAAGTATTCCAAAGCAGTAAGTGGCGATAAAGGCGAAATAAATTTGATACATCATCTTAAAACTCCCCCTAATTTAACATTGTAGACAGGGCTATACCCGAACCGGTAGCCAGGCAGGTTGCTATAATGAGAGCCTCTGCCCCTCTGGCCATACCTGCAACAAGATCCCCTGCTATGATATCCCTTATGGCGTTTGTTATTGCCATTCCAGGTACCAAAAGCATTATGGATCCGATAGTTGTTGTATCTACACTTGTAATTAAATCTATCTTAGAAAATAAAATTGCTGAAACCGATGCTAGGCACCCACCGGCAGAATACATGAGATATGGATTCAGCTCCATCTTGTCGGAGAGGCCCTTCAGAAGGTATATGAGTCCCCCTATAATAAATGCTCCCATGAAGTCCCTAGGGGTTCCTCCAAACATCCCTGCAAAGGATGCAGCTCCCAGGCAGTGAGCGATAAATATCTTTATCTCTGAGTAGATAGATCCATTGTCTATTCTTCTGAAGAGGGCCATGAGCTCATCTGTGGAAAAGTTGCTTATCTCCCTCGCCACAGCATTTATCTTATGTATCTTATCCAGGTTTGTAGTCCTTGTAGTTATTCTTTCTGTGAGGGAGACCGGGATTCCATCCTTATTCTTCACAGAGGAGATTATCCCTGTAATCGTGGCAAAACACTGGGCTTCAAAGCCGTATGCCTCGCATATTCTACAAACTGTATCCTCCACTCTATAGGTTTCACCACCATTTTCCAGTATAATTCTTCCTGCATAGGTAGCTACCTCTAAAACCTTGCTAGCTTTCATAATACCCCCTTTCTATTACTTCCTTGAAGATTATATACAAAATACGAACATTTTTCAATGGTTTTTATACATAAAACAAAAAAAGAACAAAAGTGTAATTTGCAGTTTATACTTTAAATAGTTTACACTAATTCTTTATTTAACACTTAAAAAACCGGACTTTGACAACTATTTCCCCTTTAACAAGGAGGATCTGAATTTTCGTCCATAGTCTTAAAATAGGTCGGATAAAGAGAGCGGTAGCAAGAACTTAGTTCCATTCGACACTTATCCCACCTTTAACCGCCTCTATACAACTATATTTTAAGCAGAAAGCCCTCCTATCCTGTTAAAGGGAGAAAAATATAATCCCATATCCGAAGATTTCTTAAGTAAGGGAGCTCCTTCTCTGAAGTTTTTCCCCCACCGCCCCCTCTAAACCTCCCGATATCTCTTCAACCACTTCCAATACAGATGTTACAGAATAGCTCATGGGTCTAATTCTGCTTAAATTTTTAAAGGAGTTTTAAGTTATGAAAGTGTTAACAAAAAGAATATACTCATAGCATAATTTTGTTACGGGAGGTTAGAGATGAAAAAGAAAGCAATGATATTGGGAGCTGCACTCCTGGTTCTTACAGCTTGCGGTGGGGGAGAAAAGACAACAAAAAGCACAGAGAGGGATACCCTGGTGGCAGCACAGTCAGCTGAGCTGAGAACCCTAGACCCCCACCAGGCTACAGATGTATATTCCAGAAGGCTCCTGGCAAATATCTTCGACAGACTTATAGAAAAAAACGAGAAGATGGAGCTGGTTCCCGGGCTGGCTGAGAGCTGGAAGTATCTGGACGATACCAGTGTAGAGTTTAAGCTCAGGGAGGGGGTATTATTCCAGAATGGAAGCGAGCTCACCTCTGAAGATGTTAAGTATACCCTGGAGCTTGCCAAGGAATCTCCAATGGTGGGAATGCTATATGAAGCTATAGATGAGGTAGAGGTAGTTGACAGGTACACCCTGATAGTAAAAACCACTGAACCCTTTGGTCCTCTGCTCCACCACCTGAGTCACATAACTGCATCCATCATGAACAAGGAGTACAACGAATCCACAGAGGAGTACAACATTAAGCCCATGGGGACAGGTCCATATATGATGGAAAGGTGGATTGCCGGAGACAGGGTAATCCTTAAGTCCCACAAGGACTACTTCAGGGGAGAAGCTCCCATTGAAAATGTCATAGTTAGAAATATTCCCGAGGAGAACAGCAGGGTTATAGGATTAGAGACTGGAGAGGTTCACCTTTCTCAGGATATTCTCTCAATCTCAAGGATGTCTATCCTAAATGATCCAAGCCTGGAGCTTCAGGAGATGAGTGCTCTGGGGATCTCATACATGGGATTCAACGTGCAGAGGGGAGTACTTAAGGATAAGAGGGTAAGACAGGCTATTGCCTATGCCATAAACCGGGATGAAATAATCGACACGATACTCATGGGATCTGTGGAGAAGGCCAACGGTCTCTTTGGTCCTGGTGTTTTTGGTTACTCTGAGGAAGCTGAAACCATAGGCTACGACCTGGAAAAAGCTAAGTCCCTTTTGGCTGAGGCTGGATATCCCAATGGAGGAGTCGACCTTCTGGTAACCACAAGCGGGAGTGAAACAAATACACAGATCATGACCATAGTCCAGGCTCAACTGAAAGAGATCGGTATAAACCTCAACCTCCAGCAGCTTGAGTGGGGTGCTTTCCTAAACTCCACAGCCAACGGGGAAACCGACCTCTTCTATATGGGATGGTCCAACTCCTCAGCTGACGGGGATTATGGAATGTCTGCCCTTCTTCACGGGGATCTCATGGGAGCCAGCGGTAACAGAAGCTTCTACAAAAATGAGAGGCTGGATGAGCTTTTGGGAATGGGGCGTAGGGAACTGGATGAAGATCTGAGAAAGAGTTACTATGCTGAGGCTATGGATATTGTAAATGAAGAGGTTCCAATCTATCCCTTTAGCTTTGCCCTGGCAAATGCAGGATACCAGAGGAGCGTAAAAGGGTACGAGCAGTCTCCGCTAAACAACCCCAACTTCTTCAAACTCTCCTTTGAATAAAAAAAATAAAAAGCAACGTGACGTTGCATCCTTACAATCAGTAGGAACACTTATTATTTAAGGTGATTTTTTATAGACTCTATACCTTCCTTAATAATGAAAAAGCGGACTCAATCAGTCCGCTTTTTTAATCTTTACAAAATTAAGATTATTTCTTATTAAAGGGGATTAATTTAATATAGGAACCATCTTCTCTCTGAACTCTCTTAACCTTTTCAGAAGTTCCTCCCCCTCGGTATAAAGTTCAGGATAGTGTTTTTTAAACTCCCTTACTCCCTCCTTAAGAACCTCTACCATCTTCTCTCCCTCACTGGTGAGAGTATAGTTGGCTTTCTTCCCTGACTTTTCCTTTGCCACAAGGTCCATCTCCTCCAGCTTCTTTAGGCTCCTGTAAACCTGGGCAGGGTCCTGATCCAGGATATCAGCTAGAAGGTAGGGGGATCCTGCAGATGAATAAACAAAGTAGAGAAGAACTGCCTCATTGTGGTTGAGAGGGGTATTTCCTCCATATTTAAAATCCTTCTTAATTACCTTCAGACAGAGCATTATCTCCCTGATAAATTCATAATACATATATCCTCCTAGATACAAAATAAACAATATATAATAAGCCTAAAAATCAAACTCTATCCAATTTTCCACAAATTATATTTTACTTCAAAAGCCCTATATCGTCAAACTATGCAGCAGCCGGTTATACTTATAGATAATTTCATAGATTCCTCCCCCTTCCCTCTCCTGTTCACTAATTATAGGTTACCGAAACACCTCCCTTACCCTGGGAGATGGCCCCTTATAACTTTTATATGAAATTTTAAGTTTAATTTAAGTTTTTTCGTGTGTATTATTTCACAACTAAAACAGATAAAATCCACTTAGTCCACTCCTTAGAAACGTTCCATATTCCTTTGTTTTTAAGGATTTACAATATCCTTTAAAGTTTTTCAGTGGTCATTAAAGGAACAATCATCTATGGTTTTTTACTGTTTCCGGATCAAATTCTGCGAAATAAAGTTATTGTTAAATTTCCCTTAAAGTGCTACAATACCTGCACATCGGTAGAAAGCCGTAAAAAGTATTAAAAAATAGTACAAATAATTTAAAAAGTTACAGGAGGAAAACATGGCAACAAACGTTAAAATTGAAAAAAA
>CAYSGC010000239.1:0-3923 GCA_964430145.1 uncultured Fusobacteriaceae bacterium
GGAATGGTTCTTTCCACTGGAGGACTTGGAGATAAATCATTTAACGATTCTGCCTATGCAGGACTAGTAAGAGCAAAGGAAGATTACAATATTGAGTTTAACTATGTAGAGCCAGCTTCTATCTCAGAGTTTGGACAATTCCTAGACGACTATGCAGCTGCTGGATATGACCTGGTAGTAGCAATTGGATTTAATATGGAGAGTCCGTTAAAGGAAGTAGCACCTAACTATCCAGATACAAAGTTTGCAGTTGTAGATGCAGTTGTAGATGAGCCAAATGTAACATCGATCCTATTCAACAGTAAGGAAGGGTCTTTCATGGTTGGAGCAGTAGCTGGAATGATGACTGAGACAGATACTATTGGATATATTGGAGGAATAGATATGTCCTTCCTGAATGAATTCAGAGACGGATATATAACAGGAGCTGAGTACGTTAACCCTAATATAGAGGTAAGAAGCCTTTATGTAGGTGGATCTAACCCATTCAACGACCCAGCTAAGGCAAAGGAGCTTTCCCTTGCACTTAAGAACAACAACGCAGACATCATCTACGGAGTAGCTGGAGGATCTGGACTTGGACTTCTTGAGGCAGTAAGTGAAAATGAGGACCTGTATGCAATTGGTGTGGACTCGGACCAGGACGGAGCTGTAGAGGGTAAGGTGCTTACTTCTATGATGAAGAGAGTGGATAACTCACTATACACTATTACTGGAGAGCTAGTTGAAGGAAACCTTAAGAACGGAATTAGAATGTTCGGAATCAAGGAGGGTGGAATTTCAACTTCAGAGTTTAAGTTTACAAAGGACCTTATTGGTAAAGAGAAGCTAGCTAAGTTAAAGGATATAGAGGAAAAGATAGTTTCTGGAGAAGTAGTAGTTAAATAAATAATGCTGAAGAGACCCTAGGGTCTCTTTTTTTATGGTGATATTTTAAGGAGGAAGATTTAATATGCTCCAGTATATGTAAAGTGTGCCATATGGCATACTTTTTTTACAGAAAGTATGTTAATATCATTGGTATAATGAAAAAAGGCACTCATATATTTTTGCAATAGGGGCAAGAGTTTCTACGCTGACCGTAAATCAGCAGCTATGAGGTATTTACTATAGATTTTTTTGTAGTTATACTCATGGACTCTGTTGCACATGCACTCAGGGTCTTTTTTATTATCTATATTTAATCAAAGGGAGAATGATATGAAGAAAATTGTATTATTATTAGGAGTATTAATGATGCTTATGCTTACTGCATGTGGAGAGAAGCAAGCTGAAAGCGGAAGTAAGGCAAAGAAACCTAAGATCGGTATGGTATTAAACCTTGGTGGACTTGGGGATAAATCATTTAATGATTCAGCCTATGCAGGAATGAAGAGAGCAGAAGCAGATTACGATATAGATTTTAGTTATGTTGAGCCTACATCACTTGCAGATTTCAGCCAGTACCTGGATGACTATGCAATGGCAGGGTATGACCTTATTGTAGCTATCGGATATGATATGCAGACACCACTTAACGAAGTAGCACCTAACTACCCAGATACAAAGTTTGTAGTTGTGGATACAGTGGTAGATCAGCCAAATGTAAGTTCAGTTATGTTCAACAACAAAGAGGGAGCATTCATGGTGGGAGCTCTATCTGGAATGATGACAAAGACAGACAAGATCGGATATATTGGTGGAGTGGATATGGCATTCCTAAATGAGTTCAGAGACGGGTACACAATGGGAGCAAAGTACGCTAATCCAAGTGTAGAGGTAGTAAGCCTTTATGTAGGTGGAGTAAACCCGTTTAACGATCCAGCAAGAGCAAAGGAACTGTCACTTTCTCTTAAGAATTCCGGAGCAGATATCATCTTCGCAGCATCTGGAGGATCTGGAAGAGGACTTATGGAAGCTGTTAATGAAAACGACGGACTATATGCTATAGGAATGGATTCCGACCAGGACGGAGAAGTAGAGGGTAAGGTACTTACTTCTATGATGAAGAGAGTAGACAACACTCTATACAAGACTATCGGAGATTTTATTGCCGGAAACCTTCAGAGCGGAGTAAAGGTATATGGATTAGAGGAAGGGGGAGTATCAACTTCTGAATTCAGATACACTAAGGAACTTATTGGTGAGGATAACCTTGCTAAGCTTAAAGAGATAGAAGAAAAGGTAATCAGCGGAGAAGTAGTAGTAAAATAATTAAAAAGGCCCTCTAAGAGGGCCTTTTATAATGCCATTAAATTCCAAAGGAAACTTCATCTGAAAGATCATCTAGCTGATCCTGAGTGATTCCGATATACCTAAGGGTGACAGCCTGGCTGGAGTGGTTAAGCCTCTGCATGAGCAGAGGAAGGTTTCCCTCACTCTGCTGGTAGGCAAAGTAACCAAATGTCTTCCTCAGGGAGTGGGTTGAAAACCTTTCCAGATTGAGCTCCTCTCCCAGGACCTTTAGATCTTTTTGGGCCTGCCTGGTGGAGATGTGGGGTTTGCTCTTCAGCCTGGAAAAAAACAGGTAATCCTGGGGTTTAAGATCATGCACCTCTACATACCTTCTCACACTATCCTTCAGAGTATTGTTAATCTTTATCTTATTGTTCTTCTGGGTCTTCTTCTCAGTTAGAGTAAGGTGGGTTCCACTAAGGTCCCCAGCCCTCAGAGTTATGATATCGGATATTCTAAGTCCCAGGTTTAACTGGCTCACCACCATAAGACCGACCCTGTCCTTTTTAGCGTAAGCTGCCTCTATAATCACCTTCACCCTCTCCATATCCTTAATGGGTTCACAGGTAAAATTTCCTCTATTCATTGTATCCTCCTCAGTTGCATCTAAAAATCTTCCCTACTATTATACCTAAGTTCGCAGAGAACTTCAATATGCGACCATCATTTTACGAACTTGGTTGTGATGAGTTTTAGTGGGATAAATTAAAATCTCTCTATCCCAATGAAATCAAGGTATTAATCCTATCCTTTCTGTAACCAGCTCCCAAGTTCGCATATTTATATTTTACGAACTTGTGGATTTTTATATGAAGTTGATTTTAAGCACTCTGATGGTGTAAGTGGTCGTTTTAAAAATAAGAGGTCCTTAAAAGCGAAATAAGAGGATCATATAATCAGAGGGCAAAATAGAGGATTTAAAAGATATTTTCTAAATAATAACCTAAGGAGGTGATCCCTTGGACAGGCTTAAAGTGAAAAAACTAAAGGAGCTTCAAAGAGGAGAGATAACAGAGTATGAGGTCTATAAAAAATTAGCCGGTCTCCACAACGGAGAGGAGAGGGAGACCCTTCTGCAGCTGGCTGAGGAGGAGAGAAAACACTATGAGTTTTTTAGAGGGTACAGCAAGGTGGATATAGCCCCAGACTTTTTCATGGTATGGAGGGTTTATCTCCTTACACGGATCTTCGGGCTGACCTTTGGACTTAAGTCCATGGAAAGCTGGGAGGACAATGTACAGAGGGAGTATGGGGAGATCCAGCATCTAATTCCAGATATAGCATCGGTAATAAGGGATGAGGAGAGACATGAAAGGGTCATAGCCGGTATAGCCCACGAGGAAAAACTCATCTATGTGAGCTCCATTGTACTGGGACTCAATGATGCCCTTATAGAATTAACCGGTGCCCTTGCAGGGTACACCTTTGCCCTGGGGACTACAAATGAGATAGCTCTTGTTGGTCTTATTACCGGAATAGCGGCCTCCATGTCCATGGCATCCTCTGAGTATCTTTCATCCAAGGCAAATATCCACAGTAAGAAAAATCATCTTCTCTCTGCAGGTATTACAGGGGCAGCTTATATAGTAACTGTACTGCTCTTGGTATCCCCCTACCTATTCCCTATTAGTAAGTATCTGGCTTTGGGAATAGCCTTTGCCATTGCAGTATCAATAATTTTTGTTTTCAACTACTACTCCTCTGTGGTA
>CAYSGC010000240.1:0-3897 GCA_964430145.1 uncultured Fusobacteriaceae bacterium
ATCTCTATCCTCAGCGGAAAAGAGGTAAGACAGGATATTGCCATGACAGGTGAGATCACTATCAGGGGAGAGGTTCTTCCAGTGGGAGGAATCAAGGAGAAGGTAATAGGAGCCCACAGAGTTGGAATCAGAGAGGTAATCCTGCCGGCAGACAATGAAGCTGACGCAGCTGATATCCCTAAGGAAGTATCCAAGGATATGAAGATTCACTTTGCCAAGTCCTATGAAGATGTAGAAAAGCTAGTATTTGCAGGATAAAGGGGGAGCTATCCCCCTCTACTTACTTTATTAAGGGAGGTCACCATGTTTCAGAAGATAGAGTCGGAAGATTTAGGTAATGCATTTAAGCTTATAGGAAGAGACTGGATGCTTATTACAGCTAAATCAGGAGATGAACTAAATACCATGACAGCCTCTTGGGGAGGTATGGGCCATCTGTGGAATAGAGATGTAGTATATATCTTTATAAGGCCTCAGAGACATACACTAAACTTTGTGGATAAGAGTGATAACTTTACCCTGACATTTTTTCCGGAAAAGTACAGAAATGACCTGACCTACCTGGGAACAGTTTCCGGCAGGGATGAGGACAAGATAGGGGAAACAAGTCTTACCCCTGTGGTAGAGGGGGAGTTTCCCTACTTTGAGGAAAGCGATGTTGTAATAAAGTGTAAGAAGATATATAAGCAAAGACTTGATAGGGAGTGCTTTCTCGACCCAAGTATAGAGAAGAACTACGACAATGACTACCACTATATGTATATAGGAGAAGTGGTAGAGGTATTGAAAAAAGAGGCTTAAATCTTAGGTGATGTGACCGCCTGTGACAGAATAGAGGTTGACACGACAGCATTTATATTTTATAATTATTTTAGTTTATCTAAATATTTGCCGTATTTTGGAGGAATTAGATGTATAAGAATGCTCATAAGGAAGTCACAGTCTCAATAGTCGATGTTAGGCCTGAAGGATAGAGTTAAAACAGCTCTTTAGTTCATGCCTTGTTTAAATTACATTACTAAAGAGGTTTGAGCGTGATAGATTAAGAAAGTTAGATTTATAGCTCGGACTTAAATTGTTAAGTCTGAGCTTTTTTTATGAGGATGAGGAGGAGTAGATGGTAATAAAACATGCAGATTTCGTAAAATCAGCTGTTTATGAAAAAGATTATCCAGAGGAGATCAACTCGGTAGAGTTTGCCTTTGTAGGCAGATCAAATGTAGGGAAATCCTCTCTTATTAACAGTCTTACTGGAAGACGAAAGCTGGCTAAAACCAGTAAAACACCGGGAAGAACTCAGTTAATAAACTATTTTGAAGTAAACAATGAATGTTTCTTTGTAGACCTTCCAGGTTATGGTTTTGCCAAGGTACCTAAGGCTATGAAGAAGGAGTGGGGAAAGACTATGGAGAACTACCTTTCCTCTCAGAGAAACAAACTGGTCTTTGTTCTGCTGGACATAAGAAGAATACCAAGTGGCGAGGATATGGACATGCTCAGGTGGCTGGACCACTTTGAGGTTCCCTTTAAGATAATCTTTACCAAGGTAGACAAACTTTCAAATAATGAAAGGTTTAAACAGCTTAAGCAGATAAAGAAGAAGGTAGCCTTTAAAAACTCAGATGTATTTTTCTACTCAGCTCTTAAGCACAGCGGAAGAGAGGAGCTTCTTAACTATATAGGAGAGGCTCTCGCAGAGGGTATTGGAGAACTGGAAGAGCCAGAAGAGAAAAGAGTTGTTGAAACAGCAGAGGTTACAGAGGAGAAGTAAAAAGTTAAGATAGGCTGTTGAGGATATTGGCAGTTAAAAAATAAAGTTTTAGAGATTTTAGGAGGAGTTTATGAACGAATTAAGCAAGAGCTATTCCCCCAAAGAGATAGAGGATAAGTGGTATAAGCAGTGGGAAGCAAACAAATACTTTGCAGCAACAACAGATAAGCAGCACAACTATTCAATAGTTATGCCGCCGCCAAATGTAACTGGAATCCTTCACATGGGGCACGTGCTTAACAACACGATCCAGGATACCATAATCAGATTCAAGAGAATGACTGGGCACAACACACTGTGGATGCCAGGAACAGACCACGCAGGAATCGCTACTCAGAACAAGGTAGAGAGAAAGCTGGCTGACCAGGGACTGACTAAGGAGGATCTTGGAAGAGAGAAGTTCCTAGAGGAGACTTGGAAGTGGAAGGAGGAGCACGGGAACCTTATCACAACTCAGCTGAGAAAGCTTGGAGCATCTCTTGACTGGGACAGAGAAAGATTTACAATGGATGAGGGTTGTTCAGAGGCTGTAAAGGAGATCTTCATCAAGCTATACAACGACAAGCTTATCTATCAGGGAGAGTACATGGTAAACTGGTGTTCTAGATGTGGAACAGCTCTTGCTGATGACGAGGTAGACCATCACGAGAAGAAGGGTAAGCTATGGCACCTGAGATACCCTGTAAAGGATTCAGATGAGGTACTTGTTGTGGCAACTACAAGACCTGAGACTATGATAGGGGATACAGGGGTAGCAGTACATCCAGAGGATGAGAGATATGCTCACCTGATTGGAAAGACTGTAATCCTTCCACTGGTAGGAAGAGAGATCCCTATCTTTGCCGATGACTATGTGGATATGGAGTTCGGAACTGGTGTAGTAAAGATGACTCCAGCTCATGACCCCAATGACTTTGAGATTGGAAAGAGACACAACCTAGAGATTATAAATATCCTTACTGAAGATGGTAAGATGAATGAGCTTACTGGAAAGTATGAGGGGATGGACAGATTCGATGCTAGATATGCCATCGTAAGAGAGCTTGAGGAAAAGGGGATCCTGGAAAAAACTGAAGCTCACGACAACAAGGTAGGGCAGTGCTACAGATGTGATACTGTAGTGGAGTCAAGAGTGTCAAACCAGTGGTTTGTAAGCATGGAGCCTCTTGCTGAGAAAGCTCTAGATGTAGTAAGAAACGGTAAAGTAAAGCTTAGACCTAAGAGATGGGAGAAGGTTTACTACAACTGGCTTGAGAATATCAGAGACTGGTGTATCTCAAGACAGATATGGTGGGGACACAGAATACCAGCATGGTATGGTCCAGATAACCACATCTTCGTAGCAAGAGATGAAAAGGAAGCTGCAGAGCAGGCTACAACTCACTACGGAAGAGAGGTAGAGCTTAGACAGGAAACAGATGTACTGGATACATGGTTCTCATCTGCTCTATGGCCTTTCTCTACCCTTGGATGGCCTGAGAAGAATGAAGACCTTGCAAGATTCTACCCTACAAACACTCTTGTAACTGGAGCAGACATCCTGTTCTTCTGGGTAGCAAGAATGGTAATGATGGGACTATATGAGATGGATGATATCCCGTTTGATGATGTATACCTACACGGTATTGTAAGAGATGAGCAGGGAAGAAAGATGTCTAAATCCTTAGGTAACTCTCCAGACCCTCTGAAGCTTATCGACGAGTATGGGGCAGATGCAATAAGATTTACAATGGTATACAACACATCCCAGGGACAGGACGTACACTTCTCTGAGAAGCTTCTTGAGATGGGAAGAAACTTCACAAACAAGGTATGGAATGTTTCGAGATTTGTACTTATGAACCTTGAAGGATTTGACATAAAGTCTGTAAACAAGGATGAGCTGAAGTTTGAGCTTGTGGATGAGTGGATCTACTCAAAGCTTAACAAAACAGCAGCAGATGTAGCTGAGAAGCTAGATAAGTTTACCCTAGATGAGGCAGCGAAATCTGCATATGAGTTCCTTAGAGGAGATTTCTGTGACTGGTATGTAGAGATGGCTAAGGGAAGACTTGGAGAGGATGCAGACGAGGTTTCTAAGAAGACAGCTCAATATGTACTGTGGACAGTTCTTGAAAAGGGACTTA
>CAYSGC010000241.1:0-3875 GCA_964430145.1 uncultured Fusobacteriaceae bacterium
GAATTCATCCCAAGTTTCAGGAGCACTTTCAACCAGGTCCTTGTTATATAGAAGGGCTATCTGGTTTCCGTTAAACTCTGGCAGTGAGTAGTACTCCCCGTTAACCATACCAGTGTTTAAAGTATTCTCATCAAACTTTGCAATAAAGTCCCCAGACACTACACCTGTTACCGGCTTAATAAGATCCGATACAAGGAAGATCCCGATATTGTCATTTGGTCCATATACAAGGTCCGGCCCCTGACCAGCTAATGAAGCATTTTGAAATTGAGTTCTCAGATCCTCTGTAGAATAGTGTGCTACCTTTACTACTACATCTGGGTTAGCTGCCATAAACTCATCTACCAGCTCAAGGTACATAGTTCTAACAGCAGGCTCCATCTGCTCCCACAACACAATCTCCGTCTTACTCGGTGCCGCTTTGTCCTTCTTCCCACCGCATGCAAGCATTAAAATCGATAGTGCTGCCAACAGTAGTAACTTCATTGTCCTTTTCATTAACTCTACCTCCCATTTTGTTTTAGTCTTACTTTTTAAGAAGTCTCATCAGATCTTCCTTTTCAACTTACCCTGGTTTCTAATTCCATACACCCTCTTAGTTTTCCCTATAACTTCTCAACCTATTTACCCTTTTCAAACCTATTTTTTAGGAAAACTTTTTACACCCCATAAAATGTTGTATAAAATTAACAACATAATTCTAACTCCAAAAAAACAAAAAATCAAGTAAAATTTACAAAAAAAACTTTTGACTGTATCTTTTGTGCTTTTAAAAGCCACAAAAGGAACAACTAGATTAATTTTCGAAAAAAATTTGACATTTAGTTTTTTTTAGGTTAGAAATATAACGTTAGCTGTGTTGTTTGACCGATACAACATCTTCTGGATTTTTAAGAACCTATTAATATTCGGAATTTGCCATGGATTTCATCCAGCACAAGGAAAGTAACAAAAAATCGGGGGAGGATTTTATGAAAAGTAAAAATGTATTGAGATGGCTTACATGCATTGCAGTAGCCGGAACTATGTCAAGTGCAGCACTTGCAGACAGCCACACTACTCTTGAAGAGAGAGTTGCAAAGCTGGAAGCTGAACTGGCTACTACACAGGAAACCGTTGCAGGGGTAGAGAAGAAGCAGTCATATCAGGACTTCGAGTTCCACGGATATGCTAGATCTGGGCTACTTATAAACTCAGATGCTAGAGGAGGAAAGGCTTTCTCTACTGGAAGAACTCCTAAGTACAGACTAGGTAATGAGGACGAAACTTACATGGAACTAGAGCTTGTTAAGAACTTCTACCTGGAAGATGGTTCTTGGGCTAAGTACCATGTAATGTTAGCTGACTCAGTTGAGTCTTCTAACGACTGGACATCAGATGATGGTGCACTTAACCTTAGACAGGCATTTGTAGAGATGGGTAACCTGCCTACATTTACAGGAGCCTTTGAAGAATCTGTAATCTGGGCCGGAAAGAGATTCTATGGAAGAGATGACGTTCATATAAACGACTTCTACTTCAGAGATTACTCTGGAACTGGAGCAGGTATCCAGAATATTAAACTTGGAAGCGGGCACTTTGATCTAGGATTAATCGGTAGAGACTTTACTGACCTAGATTCTACAGATGTAGAGGTTTACACTTTAGATGCTAGATATAGAATCAACAACTGGGAATTTGAAATTGCTGGTCATCTGGCAAAAGATAATGATTCCAGAAAAGAAATTTATCAGAACGGAGATCTTGTTACTCCTACTCAGGCACAGTTGGACGAGCTAGCTGATACTGGTTACCAGGGTTACATCAACTACAACCTTCCTGGATTCTACGGACTTACTGATGCTGGATTCTCAAGAATCTATGTTCAGGCTGGTCAGGGACTAGGATCTGAGTTAGGAAGAGCTGGTGGATACGGTGGTAACTATGAAGACCAATATGCATACAGAGCTGGTTCATTTGGACAGGCTACTCTTAATGACAAATGGGATATCTTTGTAACTACTACATTTGAGCAGCAAAAAGACAAAGTTGCTGAAGACGGTAGCGAGTATGACTTTAAATGGGCTTCACTTGGTCTAAGACCAGTATATAAAGTTAACAAAAACTTCGAACTTCAGTTTGAAGCTGGATACGACTGGGTAGATGTTGAGAATCCTACTGGAAAAGATAGAGACGGTGGAATTTGGAAGGCTACCTTCGCTCCTACATTCAAGCTGGATACAGCTGCTTTCTGGGGAAGACCAGAGATTAGAACCTTCGTTACATACGCTAACTGGGATAACGACTTAGAAGATGTTAATGGTGATCTTAAGGATTACTCTGGATCAGACGGATGGAACTTCGGTGTTCAGGCTGAGGTATGGTTCTAATTCTAAGCTGTTAAAATCTTTTCACCATCAATCAAACTTATTATATAAAAGGGACGGTAGCTACCGTCCCTTTCTCCTTTATTAAATTTTCTATCCCCTTCTGTATACCAGGCAGCTGCAGCTTCTCCCCTGCTTCTCATACACCTCGCACTCCCTGCACTCATCAAGGAGAAGCCTCTCCTCTACTCCCTTAAACTCCCTCTCCATGCTCTCCTTCACTTCCCCTATAGACCTCTTACTCTTCAGCTTCTCGTGATAGCCCTCAGACATACCAAAGCACCTGAATATCTCCAGCTGGGGGTTTATGTCTAGGATCACACCGCAGTCGGTCCTCTCAAAGAGATCTTCCTTATAGCTCAGCAGTTCCTTCCTCTCAGCCTCTGTAAAGACACAGGGGGGGATGGTATTGCAGTCCAGCATCGCATATATCCCCTTCTCCCTACACTCTCTTAAAAACCCTCTCAGCACACCATAGAATCCCCTGAAGTAAGCCTTCACATCAAAGTCCTCCGAAAGCCTGTAGTTGGGAGTGGTTATGCTCCATCTGATCTTTCTTATCCCCAGCTCCTCCGCTTTTTTTATGGCATAGGTATAGTCAAAGTCCTCTGAATATATATTTATCCCAAGGGTCTTAACTATTCCGCAGTTTGCAAGAGTTTTCAGGTTCTTCTCTACCGCCTCTCCCCTCTTACCCAGAAAATCTTTTTCATTGTAGTTAGGCAGTACAACAACCCTCTTCTCCTTAGCTGCCACCATTATCTCATAGAGAACCTCCATGGAAAAGGTGCAGTTGCTGAAGATAAAGATACTTTCAAACCACGGATCCCTGGTTACAATTTGTAGAAACTCCTTAAATTTAGGATGGATTGTAGGTTCCCCACCTATTATCCTTACTTCCCTTATTCCGTTCCTCTTGAGATAGGTGAGTATCTTGAAGAAGTCCTTCTCCTTCATATTCTGCTTCTCAGATTTTTCATACATCTCGGTCGATGCAAAGCAATATGAACACCTTAAGTTACAGTAGTTATTTACCATTATATTCATTTCTAAGCCCCCTGTTAAAACGTCCTTATAAAATATCTTAACATTTTTCCCCTGAAAATTCCCTCTTTTAAATCTTTTGACCAAAAGAAAAAAGGCCTTGCAGCCTTCTTAATTCTCTAATGTTACATTACTGTAGTTTTTCTGAGTATAGTTATACTCTGCATAACCTGACTGTCCTGTTACAACTGTTTTCTCAGGTTCATACCCCCTTGACATCCTTGTAGAGTAATCTGTTACCTCTCTCAGTGCGTTTGAGTAGTTTCCCTGAGTATATCTGTAAGCGTCATATCCACCCTGACCAGTTGCTACATCGATACCGCCCTCATATTCCATAAATGCCAGCTCCCTGTCATAAGCGTTTCCAAGAGCTTCAAATTCCATCTCATCCACTACTGTAAATGAATAGTTTCCCTGAGTATATCTATATTGGGCAAGTCCCGATTGAGCTGCTAGTGTCAGAGT
>CAYSGC010000242.1:0-3818 GCA_964430145.1 uncultured Fusobacteriaceae bacterium
CTTATTAATATATTAAATATCTATATAAAGATGTAAAGGAATTGAGGAAGATGAATACAGTAGCAAGAGAGTGTATGATAGAGTTTGAAGAAAAAAAGTCAAAGTTTATAGGATATGTAAAGCCAGTGTCTACAAAGAAGGAGGCAGAGGATTTCATCGATACAATAAAGATGATGCATCCTTCGGCGACACATAACTGCAGTGCCTATAAGGTCTTTGATGATGGACAGGAGTATTTCAAGGTAGATGATGACGGAGAACCTGGAGGAACTGCTGGTAAGCCCATGGGAGAGATACTAAATCTTCTTGAGGTAGACAACCTTGTAGTGGTAGCTACAAGATACTTTGGAGGAGTAAAGCTTGGGGCAGGAGGGCTTGTAAGAAACTATGCCAAGACAGCAAAGCTGGCTGTACAGGAAGCAGGGATAGTGGAGTATATTGAGAGGAAGAAGTATGTTCTGGACTTTGCTTATGACAGGGTAAATGAGGTGGAGTCGTTGATCTCCTCTGAAGGGGGAGAGGTTTTAGAGAAGGAGTACCTAGACAGGGTTACATATAGGGTAAGTGTGGAAAAAGTTACTGCAGAAAAGCTAAGGGAGATAAGAGATATAGTGATCTTTGAGATATAAAAAAAGACCCTAGGGTCTTTTTTTGATTAAAACCTTGTGGAAAAACGAGGTTTCTTCTTTTTAAAGGGCAGATAGGCCAATAAGAATAAGGCTATACCTATACCCTCAAAGGAAAGGATGTAGTAGGGCCATGGCCCCAGGTAGTTTATGGGACTGTTGAAGGCCGGTTTGTAGTTTATATACATATAGTTGGTGCCTAGGTGAGTATTTAATATAAATACAAATACAAAGATGATATTCAGATAAATTATAGCCTTAAGAAGGCTTTTCTTTGTGGGTCTAAACTTCCAAAATGATATACAGAATATAACTGTGTAGAACAAGTAGTAGTGGGTTGAAAAAAATGATATATTCCAAAAATTTGGAAATGATAACTTAACTTCAGGGGTGAGAAGGGCAAAAAATGCTCCAATGGTCCAGAAGTATGTAAGCTCGAAGAAAAAGTATGACTTAAATGCCATGGTAAGTACAGCTGTAATAAATGTGAGATTACAGAGGTGCAGGGGAAGCATCTCGATAAGAGGTTCCTTGAAATACACATATCTGTAGACTGTTTCCGCAATCTTTACCCCTGCAATAAGAAGAGCACTAGCTCTTGCCAAGGTAGTTTTCTTATAGCAGAAGGCTGAAAGGAGGGCGAGGAGTAGCGTGATGACCAGGTACCCTCCAAGATTTAAAAAGTGTTCCAAGCTAAAAAGTTCAAATGTATCCATGAATGTCCTCCTAATTATTTATGGAATCCCAGGTCAGCGGGATTGATATCCCCTGAAATATGTTGAATCTGTCCCCCGATAGACTCATACCTACGCCTTAAAGTTACTACCTTTTCTGCCAGATCAAGGGTTTCCTTCTTCTGGCTCTCCCTTTTTATAAGCCCCTTGGACCAGTAGCTGATAACTAGGTTACTATCACCATAGATATTTAATATATTTTCTTCTATGGCAATCTTTAGCGCACAGTAAAGCCCGAGGAGTTCCCCAAAGTTGTTTGTAGATCCCTCTTTTGTGAGGTAGTTTCCGTGAGCATTAATCTTCTCCTGGGGTAGCAGTTTATGAAGGAGGCTGTTCCCCATTTTATCGGTAAC
This sequence comes from uncultured Fusobacteriaceae bacterium, assembly GCA_964430145.1. GTDB lineage: Bacteria > Fusobacteriota > Fusobacteriia > Fusobacteriales > Fusobacteriaceae > Propionigenium. Next base: position 1,714 of record CAYSGC010000242.1, read on the forward strand.
CCTTACCTCGGTACCTATTCCCCTACCAGTACCAGCATCAAAGTATATACCATCTGGAAGCCCCATTCTGATCTCTGTTTCGCTGAGATATCTTCCCCCCATATCCAGCCACTCCTTAGCTTCCTCATAGGTCTTAAAGGATTTATAACGGGCCTTTCCTATGGCAGTGATATTCTTACATTCATCCCATGAAGTAACTATGCCAGCTTTTCCTATCTCAAAAAGGTTGTAGGCATAGTATTTTTTAGATTTCTTTCCAGAGTTTTTGTTAGCTGCTGGGGCAACTGAAGGATCTTCCAGCCACAGCCTGGCCTCCTTCTCGCTAGGGAAGGATCTATATCTGGCGCTTTTTCCCATGACCATTTTCTGGCACTCAGGCCAAGAGGTGCATATGCCGCTATTGTTGCCAACTATGTAGGCATAATATTTTTTTTTCATCTTTATTCTCTTCACCACCTATTTTCTCTAATAAAAGTATTTATAAAGATTATAAGGCACCTGATAAAAAAATGCAAAAAAAGAACCCCTCACAGAGGTGAGAGGTTCCCTTATTTTAGAGAGATTTGAGTTTTTCTATAGCATCATCTAAACTACTGTAATACATATTGAGATCGTATTCCCTGGACCTGCCGCAAGTACTTCCTATAGATTCCATAATAGCATATAAAATTCTGCCGCCAACTTTAACTTCCTCGATAAAATACCACATATTTCTGCTAACTGATTTTTTAATAAGTCTTTTCATATGCTTTCCCCCTTCAGTGAGTTAAAGATGATCCAGAAACATAAAGTTAATTATTTATCTTAATCCTCTATATGTAACTTTATCAACTTTCCTTCTTTTGAAAGAGAAAAAAGTAACTTTTTTATTACATGGACTTCAACTTCTCCTCTGCATCCTCTAAACTGCTAAAATAAAGGTTTAAATCATAGCTGTTTGTGGATCCGCCCTTTCCTGTAATGGTCTCCATAATTGCATAAAATGTCTTTCCGTCGATCTCCACCTCCTTAATAAAGTAGTTCATATTTTGACTGACTTCCTTATGTTTAACCTTTGTCATAATATCCTCCTTCCTTTTAGTTTTAAATATACTTTATCCACCTCCAGGTGTTTATCCTCTATTCTTTTTTTTAGTTAATGCAAGAAAAAGAGACCTCCTAACTATTGGTGGAAAAGTTGTCAAGTAAATTAAATTTACAAAAACACTTGCAAAATTATGGTTTCTATGATAGAATTTATTTCGAAATTAAAGTTTAAGTGAGGAAGGTGAAATCAATGAGAAACGGAATTCATCCTGATTACAAAGTAATCAACGTTGAGTGTACATGTGGAGAGAAGTTTGAAACTAGATCTACTTACAACAAGGGAGACCTTAAAGTAGCTGTATGTTCAAAGTGTCACCCATTCTATACTGGTAAGGCTAAGTTCGTAGACGCAGCTGGTAGAGTTGACAAGTTCAACAAGAAGTTTGGACTTAAGAAATAATTATGAAAAGCAGGACAAGTGGTCCTGCTTTTTTTGTAAAAAAAAATCGGTTAATAAGTACTTTAAAGTATATATATTTTATTAATTATTAGGGGGAAAAGAAAATGGCAGTAATCGAAGTAAATCATCCGTTAATTCAGCACAAACTAACATTCCTAAGGGATAAAAACACTGGAACTAAGTTATTCAGAGAGACTCTAAATGAGATCGCAGGTCTTATGACATATGAGGCTACTAAAGATGTTCAGCTACAGGAGGTTACAGTGGAAACTCCTCTAATGACAACTAAGGCTTATACAATGCCTGAGGATGTGGCAATTGTTCCTATCCTGAGAGCAGGTCTTGGAATGACTGAGGGAATCACAGCTCTTATACCTACAGCTAAGATAGGGCACGTGGGAGTATACAGAGACGAGGAGACTCTAGAGCCGGTATACTACTACTGCAAGTTACCTAACGACATTGCAGAGAGAAAGGTATTACTAGTAGATCCTATGCTTGCAACTGGAGGATCAGCAATATACGCAATCGACTACCTAAAGGAGCAGGGAGTAAAGGATATCGTATTTATGTGTCTTGTAGCAGCTCCAGAGGGAATTGAGAAGGTAGTAGCTAAGCA
>CAYSGC010000243.1:0-3801 GCA_964430145.1 uncultured Fusobacteriaceae bacterium
TTACTTATCAAGGAAATTCACATTGGGTCCTGGGAAACCCTTGAAATCAAATTAACGTTACAAGCTTAAGCCCTTTATTTGTAAGGGCTTTTTTTCATTTTTTCAAAGTAAAAAAACAGATCTTCTAAGATCTGTTTTTTAATAAATATCTCCTCTGTTATTAGCTTCTTTTACTTCAACTATCATTATTTTATTGTCAGCAGTCATAATGAATTTAATTCTTTTATCCCCTTTTCGATATCTAAAACCATGTTTTAAACCCCTATAAGGTTTTATGTCATGTTTTTTCAAAGCACTATGATCACTTACAATTTCTTTTAATGCTTCTAAAAATTCTCTTTCCAGCTCTGGGTGTTTCTTAAAAAATCTTTTCGCTTGATTAGATCGACTATAGCTTAATGATCTCTGTATCGGCAATAGCTAATTCCTCCTTTGAAAGGGCTTTAAGTTCTTTCAAATCCTCCTCTTCCTCTTTAGCAGGGACATAATCCTGAGAAAGAAGGAGCGAATAAAGACCATTCTCTTCAACTTTATCACTTATATATTCCTTTATTAGCTTCATCACTACTTCTGTAGCTGTAATCCCCTGAGCTTCTACTAATTTCATAAAATCATTTTTTAAAGAATCTTCAACTCTAAAATTCATAGTAGTCATATAAACCACTCCTTTTGTGCTTACGTAATTACATAATTACTTAGTTACGTAATTATACAATATTTTTATTAAAAATTCTATAAAAAATAATTAAATGCTTACTTCTAAGCTTCTGCCAAAAAACACGCCTCCATGGGGAGCCAGGTTTCCAGACTCTATAGCTGCTATACCAAAGGTAAAGGCAGCCTTATTTACAGGTCCTCCCATGTCCACAGCCATCATTCCCCCAAGGATGATTCCCAGCACCACAAGGTTTCCAGTTCCCATATTGTTCAGGAAATTAGCCATTGCAGTATTTATAGATACCACCGGGATCAGTATGAAGTGCATAGCTACTCCGGTTAAGAGAAGTCCGAATAACGGGAAGATAAGCACAGGCTTGATACCCTCAAGGGACTGTGGCATACCCTTAGTTGCATTCTTTACAGCTACTACAGCATATCCACCTACAAAACCTGCGATAAGACCTCCCAGGAATCCTCCCCCCTGGTTGGCTGCCATAAATCCTCCTACCATTGCAGGCATAAACCCAGGTCTATCAGCTATGGACATCCCGATAAATCCTGCCAGTATAGGGATCATGAGAGCAAAGGCTCCACCTCCGCCTATATCCATTAGGAACTTGGCTACAGGATTAAAGCTTGGATCCGACGGATCAAAGGCCTTTATTCCAAACATAAATGAGATAGCTATAAGGATTCCTCCCCCTACAACAAAGGGAAGCATATTGGACACACCGTTCATCAGGTGCTTATAGAACCCCTTCCTCTCTCCTGTGGCAGAAGTTTTTCTATCCCCGCTGGCTCTGTAGATCTCTCCGCTACCAGAAAGGGCTTTCTCTATAAGTCCCTGTGGATTCTTGATCCCCTCCTTTACAGGTACCGAGATAACTGGCTTTCCGTCAAACCTGTCCATCTCCACAGCTTTATCTGCAGCCACTATAACTCCAGCAGCTCCATCTATCTCTCCCTGAGTAAGCATATTCTTTACCCCTGTGGAACCGTTGGTCTCTACCTTTATCTCCACTCCCAGCTCCTTGGCCTTCTTCTTCAGGGCATCTGCTGCCATGTAGGTATGAGCTATCCCCGTAGGACAAGCTGTTACAGCTACTACATACCTTTCAGCCCTTATCTCCTCTGCTGCCTCCTCCTGGGTGTCAGCAGCCTCCTTTGCCTCTATGATTCTTACTACCTCATCCTTGGACTCCGCCTTAAGAAGAGCTTCTCTGAAGTCATCATCCAGTAGATAGGTAGTCAGCTTTGATAGAGTTTCTATGTGGGAATCACTTGCCCCTTCAGACGCTGCTATCATAAAGAAGAGGTTTGAAGGTTCCTCATCCAGGGACTGATAGTCTACTCCACTTCTGTGAAGACCAAAAGCCAGAGCCGGTATACGTACAGCTTTTGTTTTTGCGTGGGGAATAGCTATTCCCTCCTCAAGTCCTGTAGATGACTGTGCCTCCCTTGCTAGTATTGCAGCTCTATATTCATCTCTGTTATTAAGTTTTCCTGCTCCATCAAGCAGGTCCACAAGTTCATCTATTACAGCTTCCTTTGTACCTCCCTTCAGGTTCATAACCATTGTTTCTCTGCTAAGTAAATCTAATATCTTCATCTTGCCCCCTTTTCATCTCTCATCTTTAAACATCTCTCTCTACCTGTACTATAACTTCTCTACTCTTACCTGCTCCAGCAGCTCCTCTACTTCCATCTTTGTACAAAGGTTTTCAGAGAAGGCCGATGCACTTCCAGAAGCTATCCCCCTTCTGAAGCATTCAGTTATGGAAAGTCCCTCTGCCATTCCCGAGGCGAATCCTCCCACAAGGGAATCTCCAGCTCCTACGGAGTTCACTACCTCTCCCTTTGGAACACTTCCAAAGTATGTCCCCTGGTGATTTATAAGAAGGGCTCCGTCTCCAGCCATGGAAACTACTACATTTTCAGCTCCCATCTCCAGAAGCTTTCTTCCATATCTCACTATCTCCTCCTGGGTTTCTATTCTCACGCCGAAGATATCCTCCAGCTCATGGTTGTTGGGCTTTACAAGGTATGGCTTCCCCTTGAGGGCTTCCTCAAGAGCCGCTCCCTTGGTATCTATTACTACCCTTATATCATTATCTATTCCCCTTAATATCTGTCTGTAGATATCAGCTGGAAGAGTTTTTGGCACGCTTCCTGACATAATAAGAAGATCATCTCTCTTCAACTCCCTTAACTTTTTGAGAAGCTCCTCTAGCTTCTCCTCGGATATAGCTGGAGAGTTCCCGTTTACCTCAGACTCAAACCTCTGGTCCTTCATCTTGATATTTATCCTTGTATCTCCCTCTACCTCTACAAAATCTGTTTCTACCTCTCTCCTATTCAGTTCATCGGTGATAAACCTTCCGGTAAACCCTCCTACAAACCCCAGAGCTCTCGACTCATGTCCCAGGTTTTTCAGCACCTGGCTTACATTTATTCCCTTTCCTCCAGGAAGCTTATACTCACTCTCGCTCAGATTAACCCTTCCCTCTACAAACCTCTCCAGGCTCACTATAAGATCCACCGAGGGATTCAATGTCAGTGTATATATCATCTGTCACACTCCTTTACAACTGTGAGCTCTCTAAATCTCTCATCCTTTAGCTGCTCTGTAATTATCACGCATTCCTCTATATCTCCAAATCCGACAAAGCTCACCCTTCCAAACTTCTTTGAATCTGCAAGGATATAAGCTCTTCTGGAGTTTTTTATTGCTCTCCTCTTTATATCCGCTTCCTCTGCGTCTGGAGTGGTATATCCCTTCTCAGAGTGGACACCATTGGCCCCTATGAAGCACCTGTCAAAGTTATACTTAAGAAGGGACTGGATGGCCTCGCTTCCCACAATGGCTCCTGTTTTATGCTTTATCCTTCCCTCGAGGATATAGGTCTTTATGCCGGCCCTTCCAAGGACAGGTATGTGGGTAGTACCATTGGTCACCACAGTTATATCCCTTCCCTTTAGGTATGGGATGATAGCTTCAGTGGTTGTACCTGCATCCAAGAAGATGCACTCCCCCTCCTCTACCAGCTTCCCTGCCAGCTCTCCTATCCTTCTCTTCGCTGACTGGTTTTGAACGTTTTTACTTTCAAAATCCTCCTCAAACCTTCCGTCTGGAAGTCTTGC
>CAYSGC010000244.1:0-3761 GCA_964430145.1 uncultured Fusobacteriaceae bacterium
ACTGCCAAAACTATTCATCAAATGCCTCCTTCATCCTTGCAGCCAGTCCCCTGATTTTTCTCTTGGAAAGGCTGCATATTGCTACTCTTATTCCGTCATTTACCTTTATCGTAAAAATGAGCTTCTCCTTAAGCCTCTTATATATCATCTCCTGTTCATGAGCTTCTTGTGTCTTTAGAGTCACAAAAAATCCATCTCTGTATGGATACATAGGAAGCCCTGCCTCTATAGCCTCCCCTACAAATATATCCGACCTCTCCCTGAGAAGCTCTATATATCCCTGCCTTTCCTCTATGAGTTTATTCAGGTGCTCCTCCTGGGAAAATATCTTGGAGAGAAGTTTCATTCCCCCCTTGGGAACATTGGACCACATACTTCTTGCTGTAAACTCATTGGCCCTCACAAAGTCCTCCACTACCTCCTTGGAGGTGCTTATAGCCACCTGAGCTCCAGTCCTTAAACCATAGGCTGTAAGGGTTTTTGAGATGCTGAACGCCAGTATCACCAAAAAATTCTCTGTATTGTTATTGAAGAGCTCCATATACTTTCTGGTTTCAATTCCCTTATAGGAAAAATCTATATAGGCGATATCATTTAAAAGGATCACGGGCCCCTTAGCTGAAAGTTCATTTAGGAAAGCGGCCAGCTCCTGCCACTCCTCCATGGTAAGGCTGTACCCTGTAGGGTTGTGACAGGGATCATTTATTACCGCCATCACCTTACCCTGCTTCTCCATTATCTTGAAAGCTTTCTCCTTAAAGGACTTCAGGTTAAACCCTTCCCCGTCAAAGAGCTTGTACTCAGACACTGTAAACTCATTCTCTGTTGCCATTATCCAGTAGGGTTCCCAGCCGATGTGCGGTAATAGTATCTCCTCCCCAGGATCCAGGTAGTTTTTAAATGTAGATCCCACAGCCCCGGTTCCTCCCGGAGTCGCCACAGCATCTGAATGAAATCTCTTATCTATCCCTCTGAAGACCCACTTCTGAAGCTCCTCCAGGTACTCTCCCTCTCCCTTGAAGGAAGCGGAGTAGGAGGCCAGCTCCTTGGCCACATCAAGATTCAGATATGTATTCCACACCTCATCAAAGGTTACCAGCTTCCCCTCTTCGTCCACAAGTACTCCAAGAGTTGCATTTACTGCCCTGTCTCCGTGCTCAGCCACAGCCTCCATTGCTGCCTTAGCTGCTGTAAAAACCTTGTCCTCTACCCTCTTCTCTCTCGACCTCTCTGCGATTATCCTCCTCATGCTTCCCCCCTTTATCTGCTGTAACTTCCCACTACCTTGAGGTATTTACTGTTTTCCGAGAGCTTCCTCAAAAGATCTCCTGCCTCTGCAACATCCCCTTCAAGCTCGATATAGAAGTAGTACTCCCATGGGATATCCTTTATGGGTCTTGACTTTATATTCAGCATATTGTAGCCGTACCTCTCTATACTCTTTATGACCCTTGCCAGCTCTCCCATCCTGTGCTCTGTAGTTATAAGAAGGGAAAACACATTCCCAGGTCTTAACTCCTCCCTGGATATGACAATAAACTTCGTATAGTTGTTGTCGGTGGTATTTATATTTTCAACCAGCACCTCTAGATCGTAGAGTCTGGCAGTTTCCACGCTTCCAATAGCCCCCTTATTTACATCTCCAACCTCACTTATATACTTGGCACTGGCAGCGGTATTCCCGTAATCCACCTGCTTCCAGCCCCTTCCCTTTAGGAACTTTTCACTCTGAAGAAAGCCCTGGGGATGGGAGTAGACCTCCCTTATATCCTCGATCCTGCTTCCCTTTACTCCAATGAGGTTTTGATCTATCTTCAAATTATAGGTCTTTACTATCCTGCAGTCATACCTCTTAAGGAGGTCGAAGACCTCTCCGATCTCCCCTGTGTATGAGTTTTCCATCGGGACAACTCCGTACCTTGCTTCACCGGAGCTCACCGCAGAAAACACCTCCTCAAAGGTAGCATAGGGCTTCCCGGGGGAATCCTTAAAGAGCTTCTTCATGGCAATGTAGCTGAATGCTCCCCTTACTCCCTGATAGGCCACATCCTCTCCTATATTAAGGATAGCTTTCTGATACTCCTTTGAGATATTCATCATATCAATCAAAAACTGCCTGTAGTATTCCTTAAGTTCCTGATCCTTTATCCTTTTAAGGTTTTTAGAGATAACTGCATCCTCCCTGGCACTGTCCAGAACCTGCATACCGTTGGCCTGCTTATACTTGGCTATCCCCTCTACAATGTGCATCCTCTCCTCAAAGAGTTTTGCTATCTCTCCGTCTACTCTGTCTATCTCTCTTCTCCAGTCCTCTAACTCCTTCATAATCTATGCTCCTATACTTCCTTAATTTTTCCGCCTACTCTCTCATACTCTGTCCAGAAGTGTGGGTATGATTTCTTAACAGATTCAGCTCCCTCTAAGATAATCGGCTTCTCACACCTTGTAGCTGCCATGGCAAGGGCCATAGCCACCCTGTGGTCATTCCATGCGTTTACAGTAACTCCTCCCTTGAGGGTCTCTACTCCCTCTATTACCATCCCCTCCTCGGTTTCGGTAATTCTTGCCCCCAGTTTATTCAGCTCGGTGGTCATGGAGGTTATCCTGTCGGACTCCTTTATCCTCAGCCTCTTGGCATTTACTATCTCCGTTTTGCCCCTGCTAAGTGATGCAAGGACAGTGATGATAGGGCCAAGGTCTGGACACTGGGACAGGTCTATTACAGCTCCCTGAGTCTCTGATGGCTTCACTGTTATTACCTCTCCCTCGGTCATCTCTGCCTTCATATCCTTGAGAATACCGTGGATCGCCTTATCCCCCTGGAGTGATTCCAGCCTCATTCCGTGACACCTTATATCACTCCCTAGAGCTCCAGCCACCATCCAGAAGGCCACCTGGGAGTAATCTCCCTCTACCCTGTAGTCCCTTGCTCTGTATTTTTGATTCCCCCTTATGTGAAACTCTTTATACTCTCTGTTCTCTATTTCTATTCCAAAACTAGCCAGTACATCCAGAGTAAGATCTATATAACCCTTGGATTCTAGTTTGGAGCTTATCTCTATCACAGAGTCTCCCTCTAATTTTGGAAGAGCATAGAGAAGTCCCGTAATAAACTGAGAACTGATATCCCCGGGAACCCTGAATCTTCCCGGTTTCAGCATACCATCCACTGTAAGGGGAAGCTCATCCTCTCCCTTGGAGTAGGATATCCCCTGCTCATCAAAGATGTCCAGGAATGTTCCCAGAGGTCTCTTGCAGAGCCTTCCCTCCCCCTTAAAGGTTACCTTACCTTCAGCCAGGAGAGCCACTGGTATCATAAACCTTATCGTAGAACCCGACTCCCTGCACTGGATCTCATCCTTCAGCCTCTTAAGCTTGTCAACTCCGTCTATTATCTCATAGTCCTCTCCCACCTGGAACCTTGCCCCCAGAGACTCCATTGCCTCTGTGGTAGCCTTTATATCCTCTGAAAACTTCAAGTTTGTAACACTGCTTCTTCCCTCTGCCATGGCAGCAGCTATAATAGCCCTGTGGGAGAGACTCTTTGATGGGGGTATTACCACATCTCCTGCTAGTCTTCCCGGCCTTATCTCCAATCTCATCTATAGATCCACCTCATTCCTTTTTTCCCTCAGTTGTTTTCTTCTGGCTGTGGAGCTTCTGAACTCCCTCTTCAATACTTCACCCTCGCCAGATAGGAGGGCTCCCTTTATTACTTCTAACTTTTCCTGAAAATCCTCTATCTTCCCTATGAGGTTTTC
>CAYSGC010000245.1:0-2276 GCA_964430145.1 uncultured Fusobacteriaceae bacterium
GAGGGGAAGCTGTATGAGAGTGAGGAAGGATGAAGAGGATAAAGATAGTGGGCCTTGGCCCAGGAAACTTAGATTATCTTCTCCCTATATGCAGGAAAGCCATAGAAAAAGCGGATATCCTTGTGGGTGGGAGAAGAAATATAGAATCCCTGGATGAGCTGGCCCTGGGGAAGGAGATCAGATATATAGACAGGCACCTCGGTAAGCTGATAGAGGGGCTGAAGTCTGAGAGAGACAGAGAGATTGTAATGGTAGTGTCTGGGGACACAGGCTTCTACAGTATGCTTGAGTTTATGAAGAAAAACTTCAGGGATGAGGAGCTGGAAACCTACCCGGGGATCTCCTCTATACAGTACCTCTTCTCCAGGTGCAACCTTTCATGGTTTAATGCCCTGGTTAAGAGTGTCCACGGAAGGGATTTTGACTTCGAGGAACTCCTTTCCAGATACTCCCACCTGGGGCTGCTGACAGACAAGAAGAACACTCCCCAGGAGATAGGGAGAAGGCTGTCTGCAGCAGGGTATGGGGATACAAAAGTAGTTGTGGGGGAGGATCTCTCCTACTCCCACGAGAGGATAGAGACCTACAGGGCCAGGGAGCTGGCTCAGGTTGAGAGAGAGTTTAATATAAATGCGGTAATAGTAGAGGGGGACCTGAGTGGGACACATTAGAGACAGAGAGTTTATAAGGGACAATGTACCCATGACCAAGGAGGAGGTAAGGGCCATCTCCATAGCCAAGCTTGAGCTGGAGAGGGACACAGTTCTTCTGGATGTGGGAGCCGGAAGCGGAAGTATAGGAATAGAGGCTGCAACCTATATAAAAAGCGGCCATGTATATGGAATAGAGGTAAATCCCGTGGCAACTGACCTTATCAGGAGAAATCTGGAGAAGTTTCAAATAGATAACTACACCCTTATAGAGGGAAGGGCTCCCAAGAGCCTGCCAAGGCTGAAGCTCAACAGGATGTTTATAGGGGGATCCAAAGGAAACCTCGAGGGGATACTGGACTACTTCCTGGAAAACAGCTCAGAGGATGCCAAGGTGGTAATAAATGCAATCGTACTGGAAACCCTCACAGGGGCAACTGAACTTCTCAAAAGGAAGGGGTTCTGTGAGATAGAGACGGTACTTGTAAATATAGCTAGAAATAAAAAAATAGGAGATATGAATATGATGATGGGGGAAAATCCCATCTATGTAATATCGGCGAGGAGAGGAGAAATAAATGGCTAAACTATATGGAATCGGAGTAGGGGTAGGAGACCCTGAGTTAATGACAGTAAAGGCAGTGAAAGCGCTGGAGGAATCGGATGTAGTAATCCTTCCTAGAGCAAACACTAAAAACTATAGTACAGCCTTTGAGATAGCAAAGAGATATATGAGGGATGACATAGAGAAGGTATTTGTGGACTTTACCACTGTGGACGACGACAAGACAAGAGAGGACGACAGAATAGAATATGCAAAGGTTGTAAATAAGTGTGTAGAGGAAGGAAAGACTATGTCCTTTATCACAATTGGAGATCCTATGACCTTCAGTACCTTTGTATATGTAATGGAGCTTCTGGAGAAGAAGATAGAGATTGAATCTATTCCTGGAATAACTTCCTTTGCATCTGTAACTTCAAGACTTAATACACCTCTTGTAATGGGAGATGAAACTCTTAAGATAGTTCCTGTATCCAAGGATACAGATATCGTAAAGGAGATAGAGACAGCTGAGAACATCATCTTTATGAAGGTTACAAGAAACCTTGAAAGGTTAAAGGAAGCTTTCAGAAAGACTGGAAATATGGAAAATGTGGTACTTATCTCCAACTGCGGTAAGGAGAGCGAGAAGATCTTCTACAACTTAGAGGATATAACAAGGGATGATATCTCATACTTCTCAACAATACTATTAAAAAAAGGCGGGGTAAAGCAATGGCAAAAGTATACTTCATAGGAGCGGGACCTGGAGATCCGGAATTAATAACAGTTAAGGGACAGAGACTTGTAAAGGAAGCAGATGTGATAATCTATGCAGGTTCACTGGTTCCGAGACAGGTAATAGAGTGCCACAAGGAAGGGGCAGAGGTATATAACAGTGCAGGGATGAACCTGGACGAGGTAATAGAGGTAACGGTAAGAGCAGTGAGAGAGGGGAAGATGGTTGCAAGAGTTCACACTGGTGATCCGGCTATCTATGGTGCCCACAGGGAGCAGATGGATATATTGGCATCCCACAATATAGAGTTTGATGTAATTCCTGGAGTGAGCTCATTCCTGGCATC
>CAYSGC010000245.1:2376-3755 GCA_964430145.1 uncultured Fusobacteriaceae bacterium
CAGATCCTGGTTGGAAGGTTTATGGGAGATGAGTACTCTAAGTCGAAGCTATATGATAAGCACTTTACCCACGAGTACAGAAAGGGTATATAGTGATTCGTACCTTTTGTCTTGATACAAAAGGTACCTAAAAAATCAAGGCTTACGATAATTGCCTTTGGTGAGCAGGCCAAAGTTTTCGTTTCTTAGTGTGGCTCCAAATGGGACCGGAGAAGAGGGACGAAACGAAGTATAAAGGTGCTGTGAAGTTTGACAGCTATCTTCAGCCAATATTTTAAAATAAACTTAACTTGAGAAAATTCTCAGGAAAGGGAGAAAATATGAAGTGGGCTATTATAAGTGTAACCAATAAGGGAGTAGAGAGGGCCATGGAGATAGGAGCAAAACTCGAGGCTGATATCTATACCATCCCGAAATTTCACAGGGAGGGAGCTATATCCATGGAGAATGGCTTCAGAAGGGGAGTGGAAGAGGTTTTTTACAGATACGATATACTCCTCTTTATAATGGCCAGCGGAATAGTTGTAAGAAGTATAGCTCCCCTAATCAAGTCCAAGGATGTAGATCCGGGAGTCCTGGTTATGGATGAGGGAGGCAACTTTGTAACCTCCCTTCTCTCGGGACACCTTGGGGGAGCCAATGAGGGAGCCCAGAAGATAGCTGACATCACAGGAGCAGTACCTGTGGTATCGACAGCTTCCGATGTATCGGGAAAGATAGCAGTGGACACCATAGCCATGGAGATGGGAGCTAAGCTGGAGAGCCTGGAATCGGCCAAAAGGGTGACAAGCCTCATCGTTGCTGGTGAGAGGGTGGAGCTGAGGGTTCCTGAAAATATAGGCGGCCCCAACCCGGCGGGAGTAGTGGTGGTATCAAACAGAAAAAGTTTGGAGATCTCCCAGATAATCCCTGAAAATATAGTGGTGGGAATCGGCTGCAGAAGGGACACTCCCTGCAGGGAGATCATGGAAACCCTGGAGGAGGTTTTTGACACACTGGACCTTCATATTAAAAGCATAAGGCTCCTTGCTACAGTGGATGTCAAGGCTGATGAGAGGGGGCTTCTGGAGCTCTCTGAAATAATGGGAAAAGACCTTGTGATAGTGGCAAGGGATAAAATAGCTCAAATAGAGGAGAGGTTTGAAACCTCTGAGTTTGTAAGAAAGACAATTGGAGTAGGAGCGGTATCAGCACCAGCAGCTGAGATTGCCTCGGGAAGGGCAGGCAGCTTTCTACTGGAGAAGCATAAAAAAAACGGAGTAACAATATCTGTATATCAAGAGGAGACGCGTTAAGATGGGAAAGATATATGTAGTAGGAATGGGACCTGGAAACAAGGAGAATATGACCTTTAGAGCATATAAGGCGATGGAGGACAG
>CAYSGC010000246.1:0-3719 GCA_964430145.1 uncultured Fusobacteriaceae bacterium
CTATACCAAATATTGCAAAGGCACTCTTCAGGGAGAGGGCAAACCAGCTGAGGAAGCCCGCTACAGTTCCTATCATGGGGCCCAACGTCCTTGAGATATAGTAGTAATCCCCTCCGGCCTTGGGCATGGCGGTGGAAAGCTCAGCCACGCTGAGTATTCCAATGAGGGCAAAGATACCAGCTAAAAAATATGATATAAATACCGCCGGGCCTGCATAGGAAAAAGCTATACCAGGAAGAATAAATATTCCTGAACTAATCATGGCTCCCGTGGCTATACTAAAAACATCAAAAAAAGTCAGATCCTTCTTCAAGCTCATCTATCTCTCCTCCTTTACAGAAATTCTTATAATGAATTCATAGAAATTTTGGGGTAAAATAATATATTAAGGCAGAAAGCCTTAACTAGTTCTAAATACTTTCAAAAGATTAATTTTAATCCCTTAGAAAAATTAAATTTAAGTAACATTGGGAGGTAAGATTGAAGAATATAATTCCTTACTTGGAAATAAATACTATGAAACTGGTGCTTAAAAAAATAGCGATCTTTGGGGGTTTTGATGATGATCAGCTCTATAAGATATTCTCGGTCTTAGAGGAGGCGAGATACAGCAGTGGAGACCTTATCTTTAAGGAGGGAGAGGCTCCCACCTACATCTATCTGATCCTTAAGGGAAGGGTGAGGTTTGAAAGGGGAACCCACAAGATATTTGAGTTTCATGAGGGGGACTGTATGGGGGAGGAGTTTGTCATAGGGCTGCAGCCCTACAGCCTCTCAGCTGTAGCTATGGAAGATGTTGAGTTAGCCATAATCTCTAAGAAAGCCCTTCTGGACTTCTATGAAACGGATATGGAGCTCTTTGGACACCTGATGATCAATATCTCCAGGGAGATATCCAGAAAGCTCAGTATGACCAATGAGCTCCTCTTTGACTGTATGGCTAAAGGAAATCCAGAGGAGACTACTCTGTAAGTTTTTAAATTTATAGAAGATAAAAGGACTGAGAAAATTCTCAGTCCTTTTTTATTTCCTTTCATGTGGAACTTTCTTTATCGGCTTTATTTTCAGAGGTAGACAGGGTGAGTTTCTCATAGTGGTAGCTTTCCGTGTAGTAGTCGTAGTTTACCTCAGCCTCCATAAGACGCTCGTACTCTTTAAGCTTTACTTTTCTGTCGGCATTGTGAAAGAAGAGGATGGTAAACACCTCCCACATAAATACCCATCCCCCTATAAAGAAGCCCTCTGGAAGGAGGGAGAGGTAGACCCACTGTTTAATGAACTTCTGGAGAGTGAAGGCTGTCAGCACGAAGATAGAACCTGTGAGGGTATACTTAAAAGCTCTTATTCTGTGCTTTGCTATATCCCCCTCAACTTTGTAGAGCATATACTTGAAGTAGTTGTTCAAACCTGCCTTACTCCTTTTCTCCTTCTCCAGGTCCCTCATATCAAGGGGCATAAAAAAGTTTATGATGACCTTGTACCTCAGGGGGATCTCCTCGGAGGACTCCTCGATAAATGAAACCAGTTCGGTGTCCAGGTCCCTTCTCTTAAAGGGGGAGAAGTCCCAGTCATTGTAGAGATCCCGGTAGTAGTCTATAGATATATCTATAATGAATGCATTCTTTTCCTTGTTAAATCTGTACAGTTTTCTCAGGTCCAACTTTTCCATCTTAGATTTAAATAGCATATGCATCGCCTCCAGAGGTCATTGTATCTTTAATCTAATATAAGGATACTTTAAAAAAGCACTCCTGTCACTAGAGGAGTGCTATATAAAATCTATTCAGCTGTCATCTGAAAGAGAACCTTGTTCATCCTCTGGATTCCCTCCACGATCTGCTCCTCGTCAGCAGCGGCAAAACTCAGCCTGAAGTGGGTAACCCTTCCCTCATTGAGGAAGAATACGTTTCCAGGAAGGATTGAGATGCCTGCCTTCTTACAGTTGAGGTAGAAGATATTACCGTCTATCCCCTTGGGAAGGGCGATCCACACATAGAACCCCCCCTCAATATTATAGGTGATGGTGAGGTTGCTATCCTCTATGGCCTCCCTGACAACCTCATATCTTTTTTTGTATAGCTTTCTCAGCTTGTTCAGGTGCCTGTCAAAGGTCCCGCTCTCCAGAAACTCTAAAAGTATCCTCTGGTTCAGTCCCGAGGAGGAGATATCCGAGGTAAATTTAGCCGAGACAATCTTCTGGGTAAGCTCGTCTGGAAGGATCATATATCCCAGTCTGATACCAGGCACCAGTGCCTTGGAGAAGCTCTTTATGGAGATAACATACTTGTTCTCCCTGTCCAGAGACTTTAATGGAAGCTTTCTCTTGTGGAAGTACAGGTCTGAGAGACAGTCATCCTCTACGATATAGGTGTTGTATCTCTCAGCCAGCTCTATGAGCTTCTCCTTTTTCTCGTCGCTCCACGAGATCCCGGTGGGGGACTCAAAATCCATCATAGTGTAGATGAAGGCGATATTTTCCTCCTTTAGGATCTCCTCCAGCTCTTCCAGGTCAAAGCCGTCCCTGTCCATCCCAACACTGTAGATCTTACACTCCTTTCTGAAGGTATTGAGAGCTCCGTGATAGGTAGGTCTTCCCACAACCACCTTGTTGTTCTTCTGGGAGAGGAGAACCTTCAGGATGAGGTCCAGTCCCTGCTGAGCTCCCGAGGTTATCTGAAGGTTTCTCTTGGAGATGAAGATATCTCTGGATTTAAGCCTCTCGCTGATGTGGGCCCTCAGCTGATCGTATCCCCTGGTGTTATGGTAGGTAAGGAGGTCTACCCCGTCCCTCTCCAGAAGCTTTATGGAGATATTTTTAAACTCTTCAAAGGGAAGGATACTTTTAGAAGGGGTCCCGCTGACAAAGTCGATGGTGTCGTGTACAACAGTTTCCCCTCCCTTAAAGCTCTCCAGTACATCCTTAGGAGGTTCAAAGTAGAGGGAGAGCTCCCTCTTCTTGACAAATACTCCCGATCCCTGTTTCTTGTAGATATATCCCTTGCTTTCCAAGAGGTTGTAAGCCTTGAGTATGGTAAGGTTGTTTATTCCCAGCTGCATAGACAGCTGCCTTATAGAGGGAAGCTTGGTATTTTCAACCAGCTCCGCCCTGTCGATTCTTTCCTTGATCTCCTTGTAGATCTGTTTGTAGATAGGCGTTTTATCCGATGGGTCAATATTTATGAGGTTCTTTTTCATATCTCCTCCCTATATGTTCTGAAATTAAAATAATTGTGTTTTTAAAATGCATAACTGTGGTATAACACTTTTTGAAATATAACATTGACATAAGTGTTGTATAAAGTTAAAATAAACATATATTATAAAACAGTTACGAAAGTGTTGTATAACACTATTATAACTGTTATTTGAAAAAAATCAAAATTAAATTTTATCGAGATGCTTAATTTTTTACGAGGTGAGAAAAGATGACAATAAATAATGAAACTATCGAAAAGGTGTTAACTATATTAGAGGAGGAGATCGTACCTGCAGAGGGCTGTACAGAGCCTATTGCCATAGCTTATACAGCGGCTAAGGCAGCACAGGTACTTGGAACTACTCCAGACAGACTGGATATTTATGTATCTGGAAACATGATAAAGAACGTAAAGAGCGTTATTGTACCAAACAGTGGAGGTATGGTAGGAATCGAAGTATCAGCTGCAATGGGAGCTATTGCAGGGGATGCAGATGCTGAACTTCTTGTAATCAGTAATGTA
>CAYSGC010000247.1:0-3651 GCA_964430145.1 uncultured Fusobacteriaceae bacterium
ATACCCCTGTAGGCGCCTTTCCCATCACAGACTGGAAGTCTATCCTTCCCTCTCCAGTTATAACAAAATCCGCTCCCTCTATCTCCCTGACCATATCTACTTCCTTTAATACTATATCTATTCCAGGCTCCAACCTTCCATCTAGGAAGGCAACAAACCCTCCACCTAGACCTCCAGCTGCTCCAGCTCCTGGAAGCTCGGCCACATCCTTACCTAGCTCCCTTTTAAGGGTCTCAGCCAGTACCACCAGTCCCCTGTCCAGGGATTCCACCATGGCATCATCTGCCCCCTTCTGCCTCCCATATACGTGGGCTGCTCCCCTGGGACCGTGGAAGGGATTGTCCACATCACAGGCTATGAGGAACTCACACTCTGCAAGTTCTGACAGGGCTCCGCTGCTATCTATATGAGCTACCCTCTCCATTACCTCTCCGCCGTATCCAAGTTCATTCCCGTCCTTGTCAAAGAACTTGTAACCCAGCGCCTGCATCATCCCCAGACCTGCATCATTGGTTGCACTTCCTCCTATCCCCACAAGGAACTCCCTGCATCCTCTTCCTACAGCATCCCTTATCATCTCTCCGGTACCGTAGGTAGTTGTTTTAGACGGGTCTCTCTCCTCCGGTGCTACAAGGGGCAGTCCCGAAGCTGCAGCCATCTCCATAACAGCAGTTTTTCCGTTACCCATAATCCCGTATCTGGCTGTTAAGGGTCTCATTAGAGGTCCCATCACCTCTATGTCGATGAACTCTCCTCCAGTTCCCTCTACCAGAGCTTCCAC
Organism: uncultured Fusobacteriaceae bacterium; assembly: GCA_964430145.1. Lineage (GTDB taxonomy): Bacteria > Fusobacteriota > Fusobacteriia > Fusobacteriales > Fusobacteriaceae > Propionigenium. The sequence goes on from CAYSGC010000247.1 coordinate 782, forward strand.
CGTTCCCTCTCCTCCGTCGGCTATGGGAACCTTGGTGACTTCTGCATCACCATATACCTTCTTTATTCCCCTTTCAATTGTCTCACCTAACTCATATGAACTGAGACTCCCCTTAAAAGAATCTATCGCTACTACAACCTTCATTTGTCCGACCTCCTTGAAAACACTAAAATATCTAAAGTAAACTCCAAGAACTGGAGGATTATCTCCAATTTCAATTTGTATGACCTAATTTTTTAAATTCCATTCTTTTTTTATAAAAAAATGTATTTTTACAAATTATTCTGTTTATTTGTATGACAATATATGTATAAAATATCCGTTTTCATCTTTTTTGTCAACACTTTTTTTGTACATTTCCATCATTTTAAAAAGTTGTAATACATTTCCTTAGATTTTTTGGCGGGAAGCTCCCACCACCCCCTGAAAAAATAAATGGTATTTTCCCTCTTTTTTTTATATACTCTATTAAACATTGTTGAGAAGAGGTGATTTTTTGAGAAAGTTCATATTGATTGGTGAAAAATTGGGACACAGCTACTCCCCTGAAATTCACCAGGCATCTATGAGAAAGATGGGGGTCCAGGGAGATTATTCTCTCCTAGAGGTCAGCTCCCAGGAGATCCCGGGAGTTATAGAGGATATAAGAGGTGGCAAGATAAGCGGAATGAATGTTACCATTCCCTATAAGGTAGAGGTGATGAACTATCTGGACCTTATAACTCCTGAAGCAAAGGAGATCGGCGCAGTTAATACTGTTGCCCTGGAGGATGGAAAACTGGTTGGATACAACACCGATTACTGGGGATTCAGATATACCCTGGAAAAGGATGAAGTGGATATAGAGGGGAAAAGGTGTGTTGTTCTTGGGGGAGGAGGTTCTGCAAGGGCTGTTATAAAGGCACTCCAGGATATGGGTGGAATTGTATATCTTGTATCTAGGTCCCCTGAAAGGATCAGGGAGTCATTCTCCAACTTCAAGAGACTCCCTATAATCTCCTACACCGAGCTGGAAGATCTCCAAGGGGAACTCATAGTAAACACCACCCCTGTGGGGATGTACCCTAAAACCGACGCCTGTGTGGTGGATACCCAGATCATCCAGAACTTCAGCCGGGCTGTGGATCTCATCTATAACCCCAGAGAAACTCTCTTCCTTTCCAGAGCTAAAGAAGGAGAGAACGGGCTCTATATGCTGGTGGGACAGGCTGTTAAAGCTCAGGAGATCTGGTGGAAAAGATCCCTGGATACCTTTGATGATATCTATGCCCACATCGAAGAAGTAGTCTACAAGAAATAAAATCTCCCATTTGGGGGATTTTTCTTTTATATATAGAGAAAATAAAGTATGATATAAAGAAAATTGCATGGAGGTTAATATGGGTAAGAGAGTTGATTATATTAACTGGGATGAATACTTTATGGGAATAGCTGTACTTTCTGGTAAGAGAAGTAAGGACCCCAGCACTCAGGTGGGAGCCTGTATAGTAAATGATGAGAAGAAGATTGTGGGAGTAGGATACAACGGCTTTCCAGCTGGATGCTCCGATGAGGAGTTTCCATGGGAGAGGGAGGGAGAGTTCCTTAAAACAAAGTACCCTTTCGTTATGCACGCTGAGCAAAATGCCATCTTAAACAGTATAAAGAGGTTAAAGAACTGCTCCATCTATGTGGGACTCTTTCCATGCCATGAGTGTGCCAAAGCTATTATCCAGAGCGGCATAAGAGAAGTGGTCTACCTTTCAGATAAGTATAGCGGAACCGATTCAAATACTGCATCCAAGATGATGTTTGATGCTTCTGGTGTGAGATACAGACAGCTCCATCCAAAGAAGGAAAAGATAGAAATTTCTCTGAATATAGAAGATATTTAAGAAGTGGTAACATATGTTACCGCTTTTTATTTTTTTAAACCTTATAATCTTACTATAATAAGAACTAAGGAGGGGTAAAATGTTAAACAAGATTAAAAATATCTTTAAAAAGGAAGAGGAAATGAATATGTTTTGTTTCCAGTGTCAGGAAGCTGCAGGAGGAGTAGGATGTTCTAAGATCGGTGTCTGTGGAAAAGCACCTGCTACTTCAAACCTTCAGGACCTTCTTATCTTCACTGCAAAGGGTGTAGCTGCATACAGCTCACAGCTAAGAAAAGCTAATATAGAGGGGAAGCCTTGTGATAAGTTAAATAGATACCTAATAAATTCACTGTTCATCACTATCACAAATGCTAACTTTGATGACAATATGATTATAGATGAAATTAAAAAAGGTTTAGAAATAAGAGAAACTATTAAAGGGAAGATGGCTGAGTTTGGAGTAAAGTTAGACCCTAAATTCGAGGGAAGCCTAATGACTACATGGAACTATGAGTCCGACTCCCATGCCCAGGCTGTAGCTGCAAAGGTTGGAGTAAAGAGAACCGAGAATGAGGATGTAAGATCCCTTAGAGAACTGATCCTTTACGGACTAAAGGGAATGGCTGCCTATGCTGAGCACGCTATGAACCTTGAGAAGACAAACCCTGAGATCTTCGATTTCATCGAAAGAGCTCTTCTTGCTCTAGATGATGATACTCTTTCAGCAGACGACCTTGTAGCTCTTACACTGGAAACTGGTAAGTTCGGTGTAGATGTAATGGCCCTTCTAGATGAAGCTAACACATCTAGATATGGACACCCAGAGGTAACTAAGGTAAATATCGGAGCTGGGAAGAATCCTGGAATCCTTATCTCTGGTCACGACCTGAGAGATATGGAGGACCTTCTTGCTCAGACAGAGGGAACTGGAGTAGATGTATATACTCACTCGGAGATGCTTCCTGCCCACTACTACCCTGCATTCAAGAAGTATGACCACTTTGTAGGTAACTA
>CAYSGC010000248.1:0-3651 GCA_964430145.1 uncultured Fusobacteriaceae bacterium
AAACTTAATATTAACTTCCTTTTCATCTTTTTTCTGCCTCCTAGATTCTTTATGTACTTAATTATAGGCATCCTTTGTGGCAGAAGTGTGAAAAAACAAAGAAAAAGACGAAACTTCTTTTTTCATATTCCTGTCACAAACCTGACACAGAAGATTAATACAATGACACTGTAAATAAAAGAGAGCAACAATAAATCAGGAGGATAACGATGAAGAAGATAGTAGCAATTTTAGCAGTAGTAATAGTATCAGCAGGAGCATTTGCACAAACAATGGATCACTCATCCCACGGAAATATGGGTAACTCTGGACAGATGAATCGTTCAGCTCAAAAGAATCACGGTGGAATGATGCAACAGATGAACAACCTTACACCGGAGCAGCAGGCTGAGTTCGATGCCCTTCATGCTGAGCACATGAGGGGGAAGCAGAAGTCGATGCTGGATATCAAGGAGATCAATCTTAAGATCCAGAGAGAGATGACAGCAGATGTTCCTAATCAGAAGAATATCGATAAGTTAATCGATCAAAGAGCAAAGTTAAAAGCTCAGCACCAGAAGGATATGCTTAACTTCAGACTTGAGATGAAGGAAAAGTTCGGTATCCAGATGGGTGGAATGATGAATGGCGGTAAGAAGTGCGGCATGATGGGATAGATTCCTTCCAAGAAATGGCCAATAACAACAGAGATATGATAAAAAGCAAATAGTTTAAGCTATATAAAATCAAGATAAAGAAAAAGGTCTAAGTATAACTTAGACCTTTTTAATAACTATAAAAAAAATAAACTACTGGTAATTGCTCTTCATCATCTCAGTTCTCGCTTTAGCTTCCAATCTTGCGATCTCCTCGTTGAGCTTCTCTATCTTATTCCAGTTTGGTTTTTCCTCCAACAATTCCCTCTCTACCTCTAATTGTTTCTGCTCTATCTGAACCCCGTACTTGTTATAGATTTCAACAGACCTTTCCCTGGCTTCCAGATATGCTCTCTCATCCTCTGGAGTTCTAACAGAGGCATTGTATCCCCTTCCTCCCATATGCCATCCACCGCTGGGTCTTCCCCAAAAACCACAACCTCTTCCTTGGCCATAACCTCTTCCCTGTCCGTAACCTCCCCAGGCAAGAGTTGTTGCAGAGATAACAATAAAAGCTCCCAATAGTATGATCTTCTTCATCCTTTTTCTCCTTTCATTAAATGAATTTTTTAAAGAACCCGTATCTATGGTATACCCTGGCTTTGTGTCGGTTCTGTGACAAAGTATCAATTTAATAAAAGTTTCTTAAATGTAAAAGATTTTTACTGGAGGGAACTTTTATGAGAAGAGAATTTTCAACCCGCTCAAATAAAAGAAGTAATCGGGCTATCTGTCCAGGTCTTCCTTCATCCTCTGAAACTCCTCCCTTGTTATCTCTCCTCTGGCATACCTCTTCTTCAGTATCTCCAGAGGAGTTTCATGTTCCCTGTGACAAACCCCTCTGCCCCCGAAGATACTCCTTATAACAAAACAGACGATGATAATAAAGATAATCCCCCCTGCCATATGCATCAGGGGCATAAACCACCAGATATAACTTCCATGAAAAAATTCCGGATACATACTCTCCCTCCTATCTGCTCACATTAAACTGACCCATCATACCCATATCCTCGTGTTCAAGGATGTGGCAGTGATAGATATATAGACCTGCATGTCTGAACTCCACAAGGAGCTCTACACTCTCTCCTGGAGAGACCAAAACGCTATCCTTGTCACCCCTCTCCCACCTAGAGGGAGGCAACCCATTACGACTGAGGATTCTAAACTGGGTGTTGTGGATGTGGAAGGGATGGGGTAGATTCCCCATCATACCCATATGTCCCCCCATCATCATGCCCATTCCCATATGGTGGGAGGAGTTGGTAACGATCCATACCTCAGGTTCACCTAATTTGACGTACTCATCTATTCTCCTCATATCCATCTGCTTTCCGTTTATATTGACGCTCCTCCCCATTCCCTGCATCACAAAGTATCTTCTCTTAAGCCTTGAGGTATCTGGCACTTCAGGCCCTTTGACAAGTTCTTCAGGGAGTTTTTGAATCTTCCCCCTCTCCCTGCCCGGCATAAAGGTAAGAAGAGTATAATCCTCGTCCCTGAGTTCCAGGTCCTTATCGGTGGAGGTAAATTTAACCAAAATCTCTGCCCTCTCCCCTGGGGAGAGGATGAGCTCCCTTCTCCCTACTGGTTTTTCCAAGAATCCTCCCTCTGTAGCTATCTGATAAAAGGTTCTGTTGTCGCTAAACCTCAGATAAAAGGTTCTTGCGTTTGCTCCGTTTAATATTCTGAACCTGGTAATCCCCAGTTGAGGGTTAAATGTGGGAGCCACTATACCATTGACTATCCCTGTATTCCCAAGCATCCCCTCTACACTATCTTCAGGCCTTGTAAGATACTCCAGCCTCCCCTTAGAGTTGAACCTCCTATCCTGAATAATAAGGGGAATATCATCTACCCCGTAATCCCTGGGAAGTTTTAGAGATTCCGAGCTCTCATCCTCAATTATAAAAAGACCCGCCAGCCCTCTATACACCTGAGGTCCCGTTCTGTGAAGGAGGTGGGGATGATACCATAGAGTGGCTGCTCCCTGTTCAATGGTAAATCTCACCTTCCAGGTTTCACCTGAGGGAATAACCTGGTGAGGGCCCCCATCCATTGCACTTATAACCCTCAGCCCGTGCCAGTGAACTGTAGTTTCATCCTCAAGGGTATTATTCACATGAATCTCCACTTCCTCACCCCTTTTGACTCTCAGGGTGGGTCCCAGAATATCACCATTGTATCCAAGGGTGTCCTCCTCTATCCCCTGAAAAAATTCATATTTACCCTCTATCACCTTCAGTTGAAATACTCCCTCCTCCCTTTCCAGGAGAGGAGGGATGGGTAGAACCTCCCCTAATGTAACTCTAATAAAACATATAAACAGAAAGATAATGGTTTTCATATAATCCTCCTCATCCCTTGATATTTACTTTTTCGCAGTGGACTGGAATAATCCTCCACACTAGATATTTTCAATGGATCTGGACTTATTAAAACCCTCTATAATTAAAGAAGAAAAAAAGAAGCAGATCCAACGATCTGCTTCCACCTATGCTATATGCGAGGAGAGTATTCTGACTCCCATCCCTATAAGGATTATTCCCCCGGCATACTCTGCTCTGTAACCCAGGAGTTCCCCTGCTTTATTCCCTATATACACCCCCAGAGAGGAGATGATAAAGGTAATAATCCCTATTACAGTTACAGCTGAATATATATTTAATCCAGGAAGCAGTGAGAAGGAGAATCCCACAGCCAGGGCATCGATACTTGTAGCTATTCCAAGAATAATAATATTTGATGCTATGTCACACTTTCCCTCTGTCTCACATTTTTGGGACTCTCTGGCTTCCCAGAGCATCTTCCCACCTATAAAGGTCAGAAGTCCAAAGGCTATCCAGTGATCATATTGAGAGATGCTGTCGTAGAACAATCCTCCCACTCCCCAGCCAATAAGGGGCATAATCCCCTGGAAGAATCCAAAGATCAGGGCCACTCTCAGTATATGCTTCACATGAATCCTCTTAAGGGCAAGACCTTCACTGAGGGAAACAGCAAAGGCATCCATAGC
>CAYSGC010000249.1:0-3612 GCA_964430145.1 uncultured Fusobacteriaceae bacterium
GCATGCGTTGGTTCGAATCCAACTACCCCAGCCATTTTAGAAGTTTAACCTGTCGAAAGACAGGTTTTTTTATTTATAAATAAAAATCCAATCTACGTGCCTTCCTTTAAATATTCCAAATCTTTCCACACCCTTGAATTCCAAACAGAAAACTTAGTTGATAGTTCAGTTATAAATTCGAAATAAAAGTTAATGAAAATCCTTTAAACATCCCTAAAAGCCTTCATTTTTATTCTTTAGTAAAAAATTCAGAAATATTATTGACAAAACCTATAAAGAATACTATACTTTTCTTGATTAGAAAAGTAAGGAAATTGGAGGAACAATATGAAGACACTTTTAAATATAGAAGATTTACACTCTAGGGTGGAGGATAAAGATATATTAAAGGGGATAGACCTAAAGGTAAACAGGGGTGAGGTACATGTAATCATGGGACCAAATGGAGCAGGGAAGTCCACTCTGGGAAATATCCTGGCAGGCCATCCAAAGCATGAGTATGTAGGGGGAAGGATAGAGCTGGATGGAAGGGACATTACACAGCTTTCAGCAGATGGAAGAGCCAAGGAGGGAATATTCCTGTCATTTCAGTATCCAGAGGAGATTCCGGGGCTCACTGTGGAGGAGTTCCTTAGAACAGCCAAGGGAGCTGTAAGGGAAGAAAGGCAGTCCTATATGGAGTTTAGAAGGGAGCTTCACTCTAAGATGGAGGAGCTGCAGATGGATAAATCCTATGCTTCGAGGTATCTCAATGTAGGATTTTCAGGGGGAGAGAAGAAGAAGACGGAGATCCTTCAGCTTGCCACTTTAGATGCCAAGCTAGCTATTCTGGATGAAACAGATTCAGGACTGGATGTAGATGCCATAAGGGTAGTATATGAAGGGGTAAAGAAGCTCAGAAATGAGAACAATGCATTTATAATAATTACTCACTACAACAAGGTTCTTGAGTACTTAGAGCCAGACTTTGTCCATGTACTTCACCAAGGAAAGATAGTGAAGAGTGGTGGAATAGAGGTGGCTAACCAGATAGAAAAGCAGGGATATAAGGGCATCAAAGAGGAGAACTAGACATGGAAGATAAGAAGAGAACCTATATAGAGGATGTAGACAGAGGAATATACGACATAATTGACAAGGAGGAGCACTCATATAAGAGTGGGAAGGGGCTTACCAGAGAGATTGTAGAATCTATATCAAGGGAAAAGAATGAGCCAAACTGGATGCTGGAGCATAGGTTAAAGGCTCTTGAGATCTATAACTCCAAGCCCATGCCCACATGGGGAGCCGATATTTCAGATCTGGATGTAGATGGAATTATCCACTACCTGAGACCGGACACAGAGATGGCAGATTCCTGGGAGGATGTACCTGATTATATAAAAAACACCTTTGACAGACTGGGGATACCAGAAGCAGAGAAGAAATCCCTTGCAGGAGTGGGAGCTCAGTATGACTCAGAGGTGGTATACCATAACCTGAACAAGGAGCTCTCCAAGCAGGGGGTAATCTATACAGATATTGAAACTGCCCTAAAGGAACATGAGGAGCTGGTGAAGGAATACTTTATGAAACTTATTCCGTCAAACGATCATAAGTTTGCTGCTCTTCACGGAGCGGTGTGGTCGGGAGGGTCCTTTGTATACGTTCCCAAGGGAGTGCAGGTGGAGATGCCTCTGCAATCGTACTTCAGGCTAAATGCCAAGGGAGCAGGGCAATTTGAACATACTATGATAATAGTGGAGGAGGGAGCAAGTCTTCACTTTATAGAGGGCTGTTCAGCACCTAAGTATTCCAGTCAGGCTCTCCATGCAGGAGCGGTAGAGCTCTTTGTAAAGAAGGGGGCTAAGCTGAGATATTCTACAATTGAAAACTGGTCTAGAAATATGTACAACCTCAACACCAAGAGAGCAGTAGTGGATGAGGACGGAAGCATAGAGTGGGTATCGGGATCCTTTGGATCAAGGGTATCTATGCTCTACCCAATGAGTATTTTAAGGGGTGAGAGAGCCAGAGCTGAGTTTACAGGGATAACCTTTGCTTCCAGCGGGCAGTACCTGGATACTGGGGCCAAGGTAGTTCATGCAGCTCCCTATACAACTTCAGTGGTAAACTCCAAATCCATCTCTAAAAACGGAGGAACAGCACTCTACAGAGGGCTTTTGAAGATAGTTCCCAATGCTCACTCCTCCAAAGCCACAGTAAACTGTGAATCCCTCATGCTGGATAATATCTCCAGATCGGATACAATTCCTACCATAGATATTCAGACCGACGATGTAGATATAGGTCACGAAGCAAAGATAGGAAGGATAAGCGATGAGGCGATATTCTACCTCATGAGCAGAGGAATAAGTGAGGAGGAAGCCAAGGGAATGATAGTGAGAGGCTTTGTAGAGCCAATCTCAAAGGAGCTCCCGCTGGAGTATGCAGTTGAATTGAATAACTTGATTCAGCTAGAACTAGAAGGGACTATAGGCTAGGTGATGATTATGCAGAAAATGATTATTAAAGATATAGAAGAGAGCAGTGAGATCAAGAGGTTTAGACTGGAAGCACTGGAAAAGCTTGAAAGTACAGAGGTTCCCAAGTGGAAGAGGATAAAGTATGAGGTCTCTCCCAAAGAGAACTACAAGGAGTTTAAAAATATTAAGGTAGAGGGGGAGGTTTCTCACAGTGTGAAGGAGTCTAACCTCCCAGAGGTGAATCTGGAAGAGGACTCATACCTGGAGCACTTCAATAGGGCTTACTTTAACAGCGGAATAGTAGTAGAGGAGGGAGACAGGGATATCTACATAAGTTATGAAATGGACGATGAGAATAACTTTCTCCAGGATCTTAACTACATAAAGGTTCCAGAAAATAGCAAAGTAAACCTCATCTTTGAATACAGCGGTGAACCAGGATACGGCTTTAGAAACACTGTGACCAAGGTTGTGGTGGGAAGGGATGCAGAGGTAAACATTATCAACCTGCAGAGGTTTGGAGACAGGGTTGAGAGCTTCAGTTCCATAGAGGTAGAGGCAGCAGATAGAGCAAAGGTAAATCAATACCACCTGGAGCTTGGAGGAGGAATAAACGGAGGATCCTCCAGGGTATATCTCAAGGGTGAAAATATTCAGTCGGAGAACTACTCTATATACATAGCAGACGGAGAAAAAAAGACGGACCTGGAGTACTCTACATACCACTTTGGAAGAAGGGGAAAGAGTCTCATAGAGGGACGTGGAATTGTAAAGGATAGAGCAACCAAGGTGTTTAGAGGAAACCTTCACTTTGAAAAGGGATCTGCCAGATCTGTAGGTAAAGAGGAGGAAATAGCAGTCCTTATGAATAAAGGTGTAAAAGCAGACTCTATTCCTACACTCTTCTGTAAGGAGGATGACATAGTGGGAGAGCATGCAGCCAGTGCAGGACAGCTAAATGAAAATAAACTCTTCTATCTTATGAGCAGAGGACTTACCGAGAGGGAAGCCAAGAAGATGGTGGCAGTATCAGCCTTTAAACCTATACTGGAAAAGCTAGAAAACAAAAGTATAGAGGAGAAGGTTCTGGAAGATATAGAGAGAAGAATTTAAGTTTGTAAGGGAGCAGGCGGCTATTTGACCATCC
>CAYSGC010000250.1:0-3606 GCA_964430145.1 uncultured Fusobacteriaceae bacterium
GAGCAGATAATCCCCCACTGGGAGGGAAGATCCATGCGTAGCTGGATCCTTGGCAGTGTAGGAGAGGAGTGGAAAGCCTGCTATGAAGCTGGAGTATTTACAGAGTTTATGGAGCAGAGAGGTCCCGGTCATACTGTTGCTGATGAGAAGATATACAAAAAGGGGTTCCTGGAGTTTAAGAGGGAGATAGAGGAAGCTATCTCCAAACTGGACTTCCACTCAGATGATGCAGCTCTGGATAGGAAACACCAGCTGGAGGCTATGGGTATAGCTTGTGATGCAATAATGATACTTGGGGAACGTTATGCTGAGAAGGCCAGAGAGATGGCGGAGGTTGAAGAGGATGAGGTAAGAAAGGCTGAGCTTGAGAGGATAGGAGAGATCTGCAGCAGGGTGCCTGCCCATGCCCCTCAGACCTTTGAGGAAGCTTTGCAGATGTACTGGTTTGTTCACCTGTGCGTAATATCTGAGTTAAACCCTTGGGATTCCTTCTGTCCAGGAAGGTTGGACCAGCACCTGAACCCATTCTATGAGAGGGAGGTAGCAGCGGGAACCCTTACCAGGGAGAAAGCCAAGGAGCTTCTGCAGTGTTTCTGGGTGAAGTTTAACAATCAGCCGGCACCTCCCAAGGTGGGAATCACCCTTAAGGAGAGCGGAACCTATACGGACTTCTCCAACATCAACAGCGGAGGTCTGAAGGCAGACGGCTCCGACGGAGTAAATGAGGTGAGCTATCTGGTGCTGGATGTAATAGATGAGATGAAGCTCCTACAGCCAAGCTCCAATGTACAGATAAGCAAGCAGACTCCCCAGGCATTCCTAAAGAGAGCCCTTGAAGTTGTCAGAAAGGGGTGGGGACAGCCATCACTCTTTAACACAGATGCTGTAATCCAGGAGATGCTCATAGCCGGTAAGGATATAGTCGACGCAAGATGCGGTGGAAACAGCGGGTGTATCGAGACGGGAGCCTTTGGTAAGGAGGCCTATATACTAACTGGATATATGAACCTTCCCAAGATCCTGGAGATTACCCTGAATAATGGTCTGGATCCTGTAAGTGGGAAAATACTGGGGATAGAGACTGGAAAACCTGAGGAATTTAAAACCTATGAGGAGCTCTTTGGGGCCTATAAAAAGCAGCTGCAGCACTTTGTGGATATCAAGGTAGAGGGGAACAGGATAATAGAGAGGCTCTATGCCACAAAGATGCCGGTGCCATTCCTCTCAGTGATTATAGATGACTGTATAAGTGAGGGGAGGGACTATAACTCTGGGGGAGCAAGATACAATACCTCCTATATTCAGGGAGTGGGGATTGGAAATATCACGGATATGCTGACCTCCCTCAAGTACAATGTCTTTGAAAATAAGAGGTTTACCATGGAGGAGATCCTGGAAGCTATGAAGGCAGACTTTGATGGGCATGAGGAGATCCACCATCTGGTAAAGAACAGGACTCCTAAGTATGGAAATGACGATGACTATGCCGACGATGTTATGAAGGAGATCTTCTATGCATACTACAATGAGGTTACAGGAAGACCCAACAGCAAGGGTGGAGAGCACAGGATAAATATGCTTCCTACCACATGTCACGTATACTTTGGTTCTGTAATTGGTGCTACTCCAGACGGAAGAAGGGCCACTAAGCCCCTGGCAGACGGAATATCCCCATCTAAGGGGGTAGACAGAGTGGGACCTACAGGGGTTATTAAGTCAGCTTCCAAGATGAACCACCTTATAACAGGGGGAACCCTTTTAAACCAGAAGTTTACCCCGTCGGTGGTAGCTGGAGATGAGGGACTTAACAATCTGGCCTCCCTTGTGAGATCCTACTTTAAGATGGATGGACACCACATACAGTTTAATATAATCGGTAAAGAGATCCTACTTAAGGCGCAGGAGAATCCTGAGGAGTATAAGGATCTTATAGTGAGGGTGGCAGGATACAGCGATTTCTTCTGCAACCTGGATAGGGCCCTTCAGGATGAGATAATAGAGAGAACGGAGCAGGAATTTTAAGGAGTGGGGGATGAGATGAAGAGGATAGGATTTATAGGGTGCGGAAATATGGCCCAAGCAATGATAGGGGGAATAGTAAAGGCGGGAAAGTATCCCGGGAGCAGGATAACAGCCTCCGACCTGAATGAAAAAAATCTGGCAGCAGCGGAGAGATACGGGGTAGAAACAGCAGCAGATAATATAAAGTGTGCAGAGGGAGCAGATATAGTGATCCTTGCTGTGAAACCAAACCTATATGAGAGGGTTATCTCCGAGGTGAGAGACGCTGTCAGGGAGGATGCTATCGTTGTGACTATTGCAGCGGGAAGGAGTATGGATAGCACTGAAGGGGCCTTTGGAAGGAGGATGAAGGTAGTGAGGGTTATGCCAAACACCCCTTCCCTTGTGGGGGAGGGGATGTCCTCCCTATGCAGCAATGACCTTGTATCTGAAGGGGAGCTTCAGGATGTAGTGGAGATATTTGAGAGCTTTGGAAGGACGGAGGTGGTAGAGGAGAAGCTCATGGATGTGGTGACTTCTGTGAGCGGATCTGCTCCGGCTTATATCTATATGTTTATAGAAGCTATGGCTGACGGAGCGGTGCTAGACGGTATGCCAAGGGAGAAAGCCTATAAGATGGCAGCCCAGACGGTGCTGGGAGCAGCTAAGATGGTGGTTGAAACGGGGAAACACCCTGGGCAGCTGAAGGACGAGGTGTGCTCCCTTGGAGGGACAACCATAGAAGCTGTGGCTACCTTTGAGGAGAAGGGCCTGAGGAATGCAGTGATTACTGCCATGAGAAGGTGTACGGAAAAATCAAGAGAGATGTCCAAGGGATAGAATAGAGATTAAGGGGGAAAGCAGATGTCTAAGACAAATGAGTACTTTGAGGGAAGGGTGAAATCCCTCAGCTTTGAGAATAATGAAAGACCTGCAACTATAGGGGTAATGGCTCCGGGGGAATATGAGTTTGGGACCTCCAAGAAGGAGTATATGACAGTTACCTGCGGAAGGATGGAGGTAGAGGCTGGAAAAACCTTCGAGGTGGAAGCAAACAGATCCTTTAATGTGAGGGTAGAGGAGGAGACCTCCTACCTCTGCCTCTACAGATAGAGGAGATTTAGATATAAAAAAGGGAACTCAGTGGAGCCTGTAGGCATAACTGAGTTCCTTTTTGTTTCTATTTACTTTCTCACTTTTAGCTTATTTCTTTATAAGTTTACTGAAATCGCTGGCAGTGGGACTCTGGAATACTTTAAGGTCAAATTCCGGAAGCACAGCCAGAAGGTGGTCGAAGATATCTCCCTGGATATTTTCATAGTCCCTCCATACTGTTGTGTTGGTAAAAGCGTAGATCTCCAGGGGAAGCCCAAGCTCGGTAGGTGCCAGCTGCCTCACAAGGAGGGTCATATTATTGTTTACACCTGAGTGGTTTTTCAGGTAGGAGAGAGCGTAGTTTCTGAAGGTTCCTATATTAGTAAGCTTCCTTCCGTTTATGAGAAGGCTCCTATCCCCGAAGTTTTCCCTGTTGTACTCTGCAATGGCTACCACCTTCTGGGAGATATACTTGGAGATGTAGCTTACCTCCTTATACTTTTCAAGCAT
>CAYSGC010000251.1:0-3593 GCA_964430145.1 uncultured Fusobacteriaceae bacterium
AGGAAATCTGTAATAAGGACAGCTGGAGATGTAACAATTTTTACTAAACCATTGATAATGTTTTCGTTTTCCCCAATGGACAGATATGTAAATATCACCACCACGAACATAATCAAGGTAAGGGTTAATTTTTTGGCCTTTAAGAGACGCCCGTTATTAAAATTATCCATTAAACCTCCTAAACAATTAATATTAGGTATTTTATTATTAATTACAAAAAAAGTCAATTAAACATAGGGAGGGGAAGATCATCAAAATAAAGTAAAACCTGAGCAGTGAACACCACTCAGGTTTTTAATATTCTATATATGGATAGGTTTGTGTACAGCTCCGTGGGCAGCCTCCATAACAATCTCTGAAAGGGATGGGTGGGGGTGGATAACCTTAGCCAGGTCGTGGATAGTCCCCTCAAGCTCCATGGTTGTAACGATCTCCGAGATCATATCTGTGGCTGTAGGAGCTATGATGTGCACCCCAACTATCTCCCCATACTCCCCTTCTGCAATTATCTTGATAAACCCGGTATTCTCTCCCTCGGCCAAGGCCTTACCATTAGCTGAAAGGGGAAACTTTGAAACGATAACTTTGCTGAACTTATTCCGGGCATCTGCTTCATTGTAACCGGCAGCAGCCATCTCAGGGGATGAGTAGATACAGTTTGGAACCTTGTTGTAGTTGATGGTCATATCCTTTTTCTTAAGGATGTTTTCCACAGCCACTATCCCCTCAGCAGAAGCTACGTGGGCCAGGTTAAATACTCCGTTAAGGTCTCCAATGGCATAAACTCCAGGGACATTGGTTTCCATCTTATTATTGGTAACAACTCCCCTTCTATAGGTTTTTAGGGAGAGGTTTTCCAGTCCCTTTAAGTTTGCATACCTACCTATACTTACAAGGAGGTGGTCTGGGGTAAGGATTCTCCTTCCCTCCTCTCCCTTAACCGTTATATTTTTTCCATCAATCTTTACGATAGAGGAGTTGTAGAGGATCTCAACATCTGATTTTTTAAGGATATCCTCCATCTCAGCCACAACATCGTGATCCATAAACTCCAGGATCTTATCAATATTCTGTACTATGGTAACCTTTGTCCCGAGGGAACTGTAGAGGGTAGCAAACTCTACACCGATTACTCCTCCTCCCAGGATAACCAGTTTCTTAGGAATGGCAGTGAGCTCAAGGGCTTCCTTGCTGGTAACCACAAAGTTACTTGCCAAACCCTCCTTTATTCCTGGAATCTCAGGAATTCTGGGTGTGGAACCAGTGGAAAGGATGAGATTTTCACAGGTGATAACCTTGCCCTTAACCTCTACACTGTTTTTATCTATGACCGTACCAAATCCTCTGTAGATGTCCACTCCATTCTTCTTAAGGAGATATTCCACTCCAGAGGTGAGCTTCTCTACAACCTTCTCCTTTCTGGAGAGCATATTTCCCCAGTTGAGGGTAACAGCAGAAAGGTCCGGAATATCCACTCCATACTTGGAGGAGTTCAGGACATACTGGTAGACCTTGGCATTTTTAAGAAGGGTTTTGGTGGGGATACAACCCCAGTTGAGGCAGACACCTCCAAAGTTATCCTTCTCCACAATGGCTACCCTGCCTCCCAACTGAGCTGCCTTTATGGCTGCCACATAGCCCCCAGGTCCGCTTCCTAAAACTATTATATCGTAATTCATATGCAGTAACCTCCTAACTCATAAGTAACAGCTTTGGATTGGAGAGAAGCTCCTTTAATCTGTTGGCAAACCTTCCGGCATCGGCTCCATCGATTATCCTGTGATCTATTCCAAGGGAAACAGGCATAAAGTGCCTGGCGACTATCTCACCATTATCTCCGAAAACAGGCTTTCTAACTATCTTACCAATCCCCAGAATGGCCACCTCGGGATACTTAATTATAGGAGTTCCGAAGAGGGAGCCTATAGCCCCGTAATTGGTAATGGAGAAGGTTCCTCCATGAAGCTTCTCCAAGGAGATGGTGTGTTCTCTGGCTTCCTCTATGAGCTTATTCATCTCCTGTGCTACATCTAATATACTCAGGTGATCGATCCCCTTCACCACTGGAACAAGAAGTCCCCTGTCTGTATCGGTGGCGATTCCTATATTGTAGTACTTCTTGTAGATTATCTTCTCGTTGGCCTTGTCGTATACCGAGTTAAATATAGGATACTCCTTCAGGGCAATGGAGAGAGCCTTTATGATAAAGGGAAGATATGAGAGCTTAATCCCCTTGATCTCAGCAGACTTCTTTGCCTCCATCCTGAAGGCAACAAGGTCAGTTACATCAAACTCGTCCATCATAACTGCATGGGGAATATTCTGCTTGGATTCGGTCATGGCATCGGAGATAATTCTTCTTACAGAGGAAAGCTCCACCTCCTCCACAGGGCCGTCAAACTTAAACTCCATAGGTTTTGGTGTAGGCTGGGTAACAGCCGGGGTCTTTTTAGGCTGTTTGGAGGCATAGAACTTCTGTATATCCTCCTTCATAACCCTTCCATTGGTTCCGCTTCCCTCCACCTGGGTAATATCTACTCCAAGATCCTTGGCCATCTTTCTGGCAACTGGAGTGGCAAGTACCTTTTTCTTCTTCTTAGAAGCTGGAACAGCCTGTGGCTCATGAAAGCTGGGGATGACATCGTTGGAGACGGTTATCTCTCCTACCACTCCTGCCCCCTTCTCCTCAACTCCTACAAGCTCTTCTACCTCCAGCTCTCCTTCAGGCTTCTTCCTTACCTCAGAGATCTTTCCGGCACCGTCATCTATAACAACAACAACATCTCCCACTTTTATGGTGTCCCCTACACTGGCCCTCAGGCCGGCTATCCTTCCTGCCAGGGGAGAGGGAATCTCAGCATTTACCTTATCTGTTTCAACAAGAAAGAGGGAATCTCCGTTTTCTATAAGGTCTCCCTCCTTTACCAGCCATTCAAGGAGTTTTCCCTCGTGTATTCCCTCCCCTATATCGGCAAACTTAAATTCAAACATAATCTATCCCTCCTAGAAGTTCAACAGTTCTTCAACCTTGTCTACAATCTGCTCCGGTGTAATTATAAAGTGATGCTCCCCCTTAGCCAAAGGAACTGTAATGTCAAATCCAGTAAGTCTTGAAGGTGGTGCCTCAAGGTTCAGAAAGGCCTTTTCATTGACCACTGATATGAGCTCTGCTCCGGGACCAAAGGATTTTACAGCTTCGTGAACCACAAGAAATCTACCGGTCTTCTTTACAGACTCTATAATGGTTTCCGTATCCATAGGAGCGATGGTTCTCAGGTCGATTAGATCCACTCCGACTCCCTTCTCCTTAAGCATCTCCACAGCTTTAATTGCCTCGGGAACAAGAGCTCCCCATGCCACCACTGTGATATCCTCCCCCTCAGTTACAACCCTCGCCTTACCGATTGGGACCTCATAGATCTCATCGGGGATCTCCTGCTTAAAGGCTCTGTAGATCCTCTTAGGTTCCAGAAAGATTACCGGATCGGGATCATTTATGGCAGCAACGATAAGTCCCTTTGTATCGTAGGGGTTGGAGGGAATAACAACCTTTAATCCGGGAATGTGGGCAAGGAGCCCCTCTATACTCTCTG
>CAYSGC010000252.1:0-3593 GCA_964430145.1 uncultured Fusobacteriaceae bacterium
AGCTATAAAGTTTAATCGTTCATTAAACAAATTTTAATAAAGAAACTGTAGTTTTATTTTGGTGTACTTGGATTTTTTGATTATTTTATTGAGGAGGGCGGCTATGATTAAGAAGATTTGCTTATTGTGGATCTTTACAGCTACACTGGCAGCAGCGATGAATGGACAGGCAGACTACTATGATTACACCTATACTCAAAAAGATTACAGTGAAACGATCCTTGAGAGGGAGGATGAGTTTGTGGACAGGATGTCCAGAAGGATGGAGCTTTCCATAAGACCGGTGACCAATCAGGGGGGATACCATGAGTATTCATATACTCAGAAGGACTACAGTGATGTACTCCTTGGAGGGGAGGAGTTTAACGGGATAAACAGGATGTCCAGGGGACTTATCCTTCAGGAGGAGAAGCAACCTATAGATCAGTCAGGATACTATGAGTACCTATATACCCAGAGGGACTACAGCCATGTTCTTATAGAGGGAGAAAGATAAGAGAAGCCAGTGGGAAGGTGGTAAAGATAGATGAATCTCCTGCTGAATCTTCAGCAGAGAGACAGGATTTAAGCAGGGAAGCAGAGGGCAAGAAAAAGAGGGAAGGCAGAGATTTAGCCTTCCCTCTTTAAATTACATCCTTATCTGGCCGCTTCCCCTTATAATATACTTACCAGTGGTGAGCTCCCTTACACCCATGGGCCCTCTGGCATGAAGTTTCTGGGTACTGATTCCTATCTCACCCCCAAAGCCAAACTCTCCTCCGTCGGTGAACCTTGTGGAGGCATTGACGTATACACAGGCAGCGTCCACCTCCCTCAAAAATCTTTCGGAGCTTACCACGGAATTGGTTACGATGGCTTCGGAATGCCCTGTACCATACTTGTTGATATGATCGATGGCCTCCTCTATCCCTTCCACCACCTTTATGGAAAGGATGGGAGCCAGGTACTCTGTATCCCAGTCCTCTTCTGTGGCAGCTATAGCCCTTGTCATGTAGCCGATCCCCCTCTCATCCACCCTCAGCTCCACTCCCCTGGTGGCAAGGATGTCCTCCACTTTACCCAGCATCTCCAGCTTATCCACATGGATCAGTAGGGTCTCAACAGCATTGCACACCCCAGGCCTCTGGGTCTTGGCATTTACAAGGATATTCAGGGCCATATCCTCATCTACTTCCCTGTCTATATAGATGTGGCATATACCTGCCCCGGTTTCTATTATTGGTATCTTTGACAGTTCGGTGATAGCCTTCTTGAGTCCGCGTCCTCCCCTAGGTACAACTGCGTCTATGAGGCTGTGGAGGGAAAGAAGCTCCCCTACCAGGGAACGGTCGGTTTTTTCTACCAGTTGAACAGCTCCCTCTGGCATCCCCGCATCCCTTCCCGCTTCTATGATAAGCTTGGCAAGGGCTTTGTTGGAGTTTATGGCATCGCTTCCTCCCCTGAGGATGATAGCATTCCCCGATTTAAGGCAGAGACCTGCTGCATCTACAGTTACATTGGGACGGGATTCAAAGATCATGGCGATGACCCCTATGGGAACCCTTACTTCCTCTATCTTGAGTCCGTTTTCCAGGGTCCAACCCCTTATGGACTCTCCCACTGGGTCTGTGAACTCAGCCATCTTAATGAGACCGGAAGCCATGGAGTCTATCCTCTCAGGGGTGAGGGTAAGCCTGTCGATAAAGGCCTCTGAAAGCCCCCTCTCCCTTCCTGCTGTAAGGTCCTTCATATTTTCCTCTATGATATATTCATGGGACATCCTTAATCTCTCCCCCATGGCTATGAGGATCCTGTTCTTTTCCCTTGCATGCATCCTTCCCAGAGCCTTTGAAGCTCCCTTGGCTCTCTGAGCCATATTTAAAATATAATCCATCCCTTCCTCCTTAATTTCTAAACATATTGTTGCTGTGTACAACCTCTTTGTACTCCTGGTATCCAAGGATTTTCTCTATCTCAGAGGTCTTGGCTCCCCTGATGAGCTCCACCTCCCTGGAGGAGTAGTTTACAATTCCGGCAGCTACCTCGCTTCCCTCTGATGTGCAGAGGGAGACGATGTCTCCCTTGAGGAACTCACCCTTCACCTCTGTTATCCCCCCTGGAAGAAGGCTCTTTCCCTTACCGATGGCTTTGCAGGCTCCAGAGTCCAGGGTGAGAGTTCCAGCTCTGCTGGATCCATACTTTATCCAGTGTTTTTTGGCACTTACAGGGTGAGCTCTTGGAACAAATAGTGTTCCTTTCTGCTGCCCCTCCATGATATCCACCAGGATATGGGGATCCTCCCCATTTGCTATGAGCATCTTCACTCCCTTGGAGGTGGCTATCTCAGCTGCACTTATCTTGGTGGCCATTCCTCCGGTTCCCAGCTTGCTTCCCGCCCCTGCAGCCATTTCCCTTATCTTTGCATCGATCTCTGTAACAAGGGGGATGAGGGTGGCTTCTGGATCTTTTCTGGGGTCTGCAGTATAGAGCCCCTCGATATCCGAGAGGATTATGAGAAGATCGGCATCTATAAGGGTAGCCACAAGAGAGGAGAGGGTATCGTTATCCCCCACCTTGATCTCCTCGGTAGCCACTGCATCATTTTCATTTATAATGGGGATAACCCCTTTCCTTATGAGCTCGAAGCAGGCGTTTCTTCCATTTAAAAATCTCCTTCTGTCTGCAAAGTCACCCCTTGTGAGAAGGAGCTGCCCTATGTTTTTGCCGTATTCAAAAAATAACTTCTGGTAGAGATGGATGAGGGCGACCTGTCCCACAGCAGCCACAGCCTGTTTCTCGGGAATAGTGGAAGGTCTCTCAGAGAGCTTCAGTCTTCCCAGGCCTGCTCCTATGGCTCCGGAACTCACCAGGACCACCTCATATCCGGTATTCTGTACGTGGGCAACAGCCCTTACAAGCTTTTCGATCTTGTCGATATTTAGGAGACCGTTTTCATGGGTAAGGGAAGAGGTTCCCACCTTGATAACGACCCTTTTTACATCGTTTAAAAGTTCTTTTCTATTCATATTCAATCCTCCTATCAGATAATATTCTTTAATTAGGGAAAATTCCTTTATAATTAGCCAGGTAGGAATGTTGCAGGGAATCTTGTAAAAAATTACAGGAGGTGTTCCCATGAAGAGTGTTTTAATACTGATATTTCTGAGTATAGGTATTGCTGTTTTTCCAGAGGTTTCAGAGGAGGAGTATCTAAAAAGCAATGTTCACCTTATAAGCCTTCAGGAGTATAGGGGAGAAAACTTTAAGTACCTGGATAATGAGGAGGAGGTAAGGGTGTTTTTTTCAGGGGAGACCCACGGATTTCAGGAAAACTATCAGCTGAGGATACAGCTCATAAGATACTTCTATGAGAAGCACGGTATAAGAAGGTATCTGGGGGAGCTGGGGTACAGCTCGGGTTACTTTTTAAATAAGTACCTCAAGACGGGAGAGGAGAAGTATCTGGAGCTTGTAAACTACTCCCTGGAGGGAAGTTATGATTTTTCCGTGGAGGACTATGAGTTCTGGAAGGAGCTCTACAACTACAACCGTACTCTGCCAGAGGGAGAGGAGATAAAGATATACGGACTGGATATGGAGCACCAGTACTGGAT
>CAYSGC010000253.1:0-3587 GCA_964430145.1 uncultured Fusobacteriaceae bacterium
CTAAGGAGGGATGTATTTTGAAGATCTGTCGTATCAACATGAGAACCAAAAGTGTTACCTTTGAAGATGTAAAAGCTGATTATCTGGCACTGGGAGGAAGGGGACTTACATCGAGAATTATCTCAGATGAGGTGGAGCCTACCTGTCATCCCCTGGGAAGAAACAATAAGCTTGTCATTGCACCGGGACTTCTCTCGGGAACCATGGCCCCAAGCTCGGGAAGATTAAGTGTGGGAACCAAGAGTCCCCTTACGGGAACCATAAAGGAGAGTAATGCAGGGGGAACTGCAGCCCAGAGTCTGGCTAAGCTGGGATACAAGGCAATTATTATAGAAGATAAACCTGAGGAACATGAGCTGAATTTACTGAAGATAACACCTGAGGGGATTACCATAGAGGCTGCCGACTACCTGACTATGAAGGGGAACTACGAGGTAGGAGATATCCTGAGGGATAAGTTTGGGACTATGACCACAGTTATGTCCCTTGGACAGGCTGGAGAGATGAGACTTACATCAGCTTCCATAGCTGTTACAGATACTGAGGGACACCCTACAAGACACTGCGGAAGGGGAGGAACGGGAGCTGTCCTCGGATCCAAGGGGATCAAAGCCATAGTTATAGACCCCGGAAGAACAAATGAGGTGGATTACCACGACAGGGATGCCTTTATAAAAGCTTCCAGATCTTTTGCGAAGATGGTGCTGGATCACCCTGTATCCGGCCAGGGGCTTCCTACCTATGGAACAGCTGTCCTTGTAAACATCTTAAATGAGGCAGGGGGGCTTCCTACGGACAACTTCAGAGATGGTCGTTTTGAGTTTGCTGAGAGTATCAGCGGGGAAACTATGTATGAAACCATAAACAAGAGAAATGGTAACCCTACCCACGCATGCCATCCAGGATGTATTATGAAGTGCTCTCAGATCTACAACGACAAGAATGGGGAGTACCTCACAGGGGGATTTGAATATGAAACCATCTGGGCTTTTGGAGCTCACTGTCATATAAAGGACCTGGACGCCATTGCCATGATGGACAGACTCTGTGACGATATCGGTATAGATACCATAGAGGCGGGAGTTACCATCGGTATTGCCATGGAGGGTAAATATATAGAACTGGGAGACAAGGATGGAGCCATTGAACTCCTCAAGGAAGTGGGGAAGGGATCCCCTATCGGAAGAATTATAGGTAACGGGGCAGCCTTTACAGGACAGGCCTTTGGAACGGAGAGGGTACCTGTGGTTAAGAAGCAGGCTATCCCTGCCTACGACCCAAGATCGGTAAAGGGAATTGGTGTTACATACGCCACTACTCCTATGGGAGCGGACCACACTGCAGGGTACTCTGTAACTGCCAATGTTCTAGGAGTTGGGGGAAGCGTCGATCCTCTTAAGAAGGAGGGGCAGGTGGAGCTTTCCCGTAACCTTCAGGTGGCTACAGCTGCTTTGGACAGTACAGGACTGTGTCTATTTGTAGCATTCCCTATCCTAGACAACGACGGAGCTCTTCCAGAGATTGCCCACATGATAAATGCAAAGTACAACACTGAAATAGGTGTACCGGAGATCGTGTCTTTAGGTCAGGAGATCCTCAAGCTGGAGAAGGAGTTCAACAAGAATGCCGGATTTACCAAGTCCCACGACAGACTTCCTGAGTTCTTTGAGGAGAAGCTGGCTCCCCACAACGTAACATTTGATATCACAGGGGAGGAACTGGACACTACACTGGAGTTTTAGGAGGAGAGATGGGAGGACAGATAACTATAGAGGTAAGGCTCTTTGCCACACTGAGGAAGTTATTTTCCCCAGAGTCCAGAGGGGTAAGAGAGATAAGCCTGCCTGCTTCCTCCTCCATCGATAACCTGCTGGATGAGATAGGGATGGCGGATAAAGCCACCCTCATCCTCATGGTTAACGGAAGAAGGGTAAGGGATTTTACCCTTAGCCTTGCTGAGGGGGACAGGGTAGCCCTCTTCCCGCCTGTGGGAGGAGGATAGAATGGAGAGATACCTGAGAAATAAGAAACTTATCTCCCAGGAAGAGCAGGATAGACTGGCCCAGGCGAGGGTGACCATCCTTGGCTGCGGAGGCCTTGGAGGCTATATAATAGAGATGCTCTCAAGAATAGGAGTGGGAAGGTTAACCCTTGTGGATTTTGATACCTTTGACAGGAGCAACCTAAACAGGCAGCTCCTCTCCACAGAAAAAAACCTCGGGGGGTCCAAGGCTGCGGAAGCAGGAAGGAGGATGGATCTCATCAACTCCACAGTGGAAGCAGAGGTAGTAGAAGAGAGATTAACCCCTGAAAATATAGAGGGGATTGTTGAGGGATCCACAGTGGTTGTAGATGCCTTGGACTCCATCCCAATGAAGCTTCAGGTGGAAAGGGTCTGTGCAAGGCTAGGCATCCCCATGGTACACGGAGCCATAGGGGGATGGATAGCCCAGGTGGCTGTGGTAAAACCCGGAGATTTCCTTCTGGAGAAACTCTATGGTGAGGTTCAGGAGGGAGTTGAGAAAGAGATGGGCAATCCAAGCTTTACCCCTGCCCTGGCTGCTTCCATCCAGGTGAGTGAGGTAATCAAGATCCTTCTGAACAAGGGAATTTCCATGGAGGGGGAGGTCCTCTATATTGATTTAGAAAACAATAGCTTTTCCACTTTAAAACTATTATAATGTGTTTAATATAGATTAAAAGCTGTCCAGTATGACAGCTTTTAATTTGTATTAAAGGACAGTTTAGCAGATAGTATTTAACAGATTAAGATTTCATCATAAGGATGTGGTTTAAATTGAATTTTTTTAAAGTCGCCTCGGTAAGCGAAGCACAGAAGAGAATAAATGCCCTTCTAAGGGGATGCAGAAAAGTGGAAAGAGTTCCTCTCGGAGAAACATTGGGAAGGATCCTCGCTGAGGATATTCACTCTCTAGAGGATGTACCTAACTTTAACAAATCCACTGTGGACGGTTATGCTGTAGTTGCCAAGGACACCTATGGCGCTTCCGAATCCCTTCCCACTATTCTGAGCAATATCGGAAGGGTGGAGATGGGAGAGAAGCCCGACTTTCACCTTAAGCCGGGGCAGTGCGCCTATGTTCCCACAGGAGGAATGCTTCCAGAAGGGACTACAGGTGTTGTTATGGTTGAATACTCTGAGGATTTTGGAGATGAGGCCTTTCTCCACTCCTCGGTCTCCAATGGGGAAAACATCATTTACAGGGGCGAGGATATAAGGGAGGGGGACTCCATCCTTAAAAGGGATAGTAAGCTCTCCCCTGAGACTATAGGGGCTCTGGCTGCTGCTGGAGTAATGGAGCCTTCCGTTTACAGCAAGATAGGTTTTTCCATCATATCCACCGGGGATGAGATAAGGGATACCTCCAAGGGGATCGAAACCGCCCAGGTAAGGGATATCAACTCCTATACCATCGGAACTTCCATTGAGAAGTTTGGAGGAGTTGTAAGGAGGAGATCCATCATTGGAGATGACCTGATCCTCCTTAAGGGGAAAATAGAGGAGTTCCTCGAGGATTCAGATGTGGTTATCCTCTCTGGAGGAAGCTCTGTGGGGACCAAGGACT
>CAYSGC010000254.1:0-3583 GCA_964430145.1 uncultured Fusobacteriaceae bacterium
TTCACTACCCTTCCGCATATAAAGAGGGAAAGTATGGTAAATAGTGCGGAACCTCCTCCGAGAACTATCCCTGAAAGGGCAACTATACTTATATCTGCAACATTCAGGGTGGTTCCTATCTTAACCTTGAAATACTTCTCTATTATCTGGGCAAGGATAGTTGTTCCTCCTGTATTTCCCCCCATGGCCACAGCCAGCCCCACACCAACTCCGCTAAGCACTCCTCCTGTGAGGGCGCCAATTAAGGGATAAAGGTGAAAGACTTCCTCAAGGTAATCCACCCTCATCCACCTGGATACAGCCTCGGTATAGATGGATATGGCTATGATTCCATATATTGTCTTTAGTCCGTACCGGCCTCCAAAGATATAAAATCCCATTACCACAAGGGGAATATTTAGAAGAAAGAATCCCCAGCTCACTGGGATTCCATATATGTGATAGAGGATCATGGCTATCCCCGTTGTTCCTCCAGCTGTTAGTTTAGAGGGAAGCAGGAAGTTTACAATGGTAAATGAGAGTAGTATAAACCCTGTATTCAACATACTAAACTCCTTCCCAAACCTTCTGACTGAATCCATTTCTATCACCTCCCCATTATATTTTAACTACTATACTGTATTTTTGTAGAAAATTCAACAAAAATAATTTATTATATAAAAAACGTGACGTTTAGTCCTGACAATTACTAGGAATACCTATTGCTTAACATAATTTTTTTATAAATTCTATATTTCACTTACAATAAAAAAGATACTGCTGAAGTCTTTACTTCAGCAGCATCCTCTAGGCAGTTACCTCACGGGAACCTGTAAGATCTCTTATCCACTTTCCTCCCATAAGTCTTGGAATTGTCACAGCTGCCTTAAAGGGTTCCTCCAGACACACCAGGACATAGACTATGTAGATTGGAACGTCCATTATCCCCACACCTATAAAGGCAAGGGGAACCGCTACTCCCCATACAGCAAAGAGCTCCGTTCCTATGGAGAAGATCACATCTCCTCCCCCTCTCAGGACTCCTATTATCTGTACTATACCGAAGAACCTCACTGGAAGAACCACAGCCATTATTCTCAGTACCAATACCACATTAGTATGGGTTTCAGGACTTACCTTAAAGAGCCCTGCCACAGCCGGGGCTATTATATAGAAAACTCCGCCTATGATACATCCCAGGAGAGTTCCGAAAATAGATATCTTTACAGCATCCTCTCTGGCCTCCTCTCTCATGGCAGCCCCTATCTTATTTCCTATCATTATGGCTGCTGCGTTGGCTATTCCTATCCCAAAGATATTAAACATATTGTTTATGGTGGTAGCTATCTGCATAGTTGCAGTGGCATTTGTTCCAAGCCTTGCATAGGCCACAGAGTAGGCAGTTATTCCCATTATCCACATGATATCATTGAATATTATGGGAACTGCGGTCTTAAAATATCTTCCCACCAGCTCTATATTGTAGCCTGTAAGCTCCCTGAAACTTCCGGCAACTATATTCTTTCTGGTATAGATTACACAGAGGATAAAGAGCATCTCAATACCCCTTGAGATGGTCGTCCCCAGAGCTGCTCCGGTGACTCCCATGGCTGGTATGCCAAACCTGCCGAATATAAATATGTAGTTCAGTATACCGTTGAAGAGGAGACCTATTATGCTTCCATACATGGGCACCTTGGTCTGCTCGGTACTTCTAAGGGCCAAAGCAAATGCCAGAGATACACTGGTAAAGATATAACTTGGGGCTACTGCCCTCAGGTAGCCAGCTCCCAGGGCTGTTACCTGGGCATCCCTTGTAAATATATGGATGATCTTCTCTGGCAGAAGTAAGGCTCCTCCGCTGTATATGAGGGAGGCAAAAATTCCCACAGTGAGGGCTATCCCCAGAAACTTATGGATGCTCTCCCTGTCCCTTCTTCCCCAAAACTGCGACATAAACACTCCTGCTCCGCAGACTATTCCCATAATTGTATGGTAGTACACCATATAATATTGATTTGCAAGCCCCACTGAAGCTATCTCCTCCTCTCCCAGACTTCCTATCATAAGGTTGTCCAAAAGGTTGAGGGAGGCCGTCACCAGACTCTGAAGTATTATGGGTATAGCCAGGGTCATGAGCCCCCTGAAGAAAATCTTATCTTTCTTTAATCTTTTAATCACTCTTTACCTCCAAAAAAAAACAAGAGCAGATGGGTAATTTTGGCCGCCCACCTGCTCTTGACATTAATTATTTTCAAAAAATTATACTAGATTTTTATTGTTGAGTCAAGGAGATCTTGATTTCTAATCCCCTGACTCTCTCCTATCCTTGTAAACGCCCATATAGACAAGTGATCCCTTCCTAATACTTTTTGTGATCCACCCTTCCATCTTCATGGTAGTAGTACCAGTCTCCCACCTTCTCATCGGCTCTGTAATATCCCTTGGATTTTATAGTTCCATCCTCATAGTAGAGTATCCACTCTCCATCCTTTCTGCCGCCTTTGTAGTCTATCTTGAACTTAACTCCACCGCTTGGATAGTACTCCAGATACTCTCCCTCTTCCATGCCATCCTCATAGTTTACCCTATAGTTGACACCTCCTTCAAAGTAGTAGAGCACCATCTCCCCGTGCTTTCTGCCATCCCTGTAGGATTCCATCTTATACCTTTCACCCATACGGTAGTAGATCCACTCTCCGTGTTTTTTTCCCTCTATATAGCTTCCCCTGTAATCTATTCCACTGGGGTTATAAAACTCCCATTCTCCGTGAACCTTTCCGTCCCTGTAGCTTCCCCGGGACCAGAGATCTCCATTGGAGTAGTAGTAGGTCCACTCCTCCGCCTTTTCTCCCTTTTTATACTTCCCTCTGGATCTCAGCCTTCCGTCCTCATAGTAAACGGACCATTCTCCGTGCTTCATACCATCCCTGTATGCTCCTTCAGACTTGGTATTTCCCTCTTTAAAGGTGATCACAACCCTTCCGCTGTAGGGTTCCTCATCACCCACTATATGAGTTTTCCCCATTAATATCCTCACATCTGGGTTGTATTCTGTCCTCTCATTCCCCCACAGGATGGAGGAAATAAGTAAAATAAATGATATAATTAACTTCTTCATAATACTCCTCAACTTTCAAAAGCGATAAAAACTCCAAATACCCTCTAATCTCCTTATCTGAAGGAGGTCCCAATAAGAGTTATTCAAGTTATTTTACCGCCTATATCTTTTCTATCCTCTTTTCACCGGCTTTAATCTTCTCTCCTTTTAAGCCGATATCAGGACCCTTCTACACTATCCTTATATTTTCTACAAAATCAATTACCTCCTGAGCTCTCTCAGTAAGCCTGATAATCCTTCTCTTCCCGATATTATCCCTTACTACAAAACCATTGGATTCCAGTACCTTCAGCCTCTTCACTGTAAGCCCCCTGTCCAGTTCATGGCCATTTTCCAGTGAGTATACAGTTTCCTCCATGGACCTGCAGCAGGTTATAACCAGGAGATCATGTCTGGACAGGCCGTAGGTCTCCTTCACCCTTCCAGTAATCATCTTTTCAATCTTTAATATTTTTTCTATTGGCATCTAAAATCATTCCCTTC
>CAYSGC010000255.1:0-3582 GCA_964430145.1 uncultured Fusobacteriaceae bacterium
GATATTGACCTTATCTCAACTGCACCATCGGTTGAGTACAGAATCCACATGCAGACAGGGGCGAACTATGTAATAGACAACCCTTGTGAGTTCCCAGATCCAGGTCAGGGAAGAAAGGCTGTAGAGGAGCCATATGTAAAGGGTAACATAATTGTACCTAAGGACTTTGTTGGAAATATAATGGAGCTTTGTCAGGAGAAGAGAGGAACGTTCATCGATATGAACTATATAGATGAGAACAGAGCTATGGTAAGCTATGAGCTTCCTCTAGCTGAAATTGTAATCGATTTCTATGATAAGCTGAAGTCAAGAACTAAGGGATATGCATCATTTGAGTATGAGATGATAGGATACAGGGAATCGGACCTTGTAAAGGTTGATATACTTGTATCAGGGAACCCAGTGGATGCCTTCTCATTCATCGCTCACAAGGATCACGCTCAGTCAAGGGGTAGAATGATCTGTGAGAAGCTGAAGGAGCTAATTCCAAGGCAGCAGTTTGAGATTCCTATCCAGGCGGCTCTGGGAGCAAAGATCGTTGCAAGAGAAACTATAAAAGCCTACAGAAAGAACGTAATTGCCAAGTGTTATGGTGGAGACGTATCCAGAAAGAAGAAGCTTCTGGAAAAGCAGAAGGCTGGTAAGAAGAGAATGAAGCAGATCGGTAACGTAGAGATACCGCAGGAAGCATTCGTATCAGTACTGAAGCTAAATGACTAAGAATAAATAGCTGAACTTACATTGCCGACAGACACCTAAAAAAGCCTGTCGGCTTTTTACATAATGGTAAGATAGTTAAAGGAGAGAAGATGAAGGAAAGATTAGCAGCAATTGGAAATTATTTAAACGATAAGAGCGGAAAGAAGATAAACTTTAAAACTATAAAGGCAGACTCATACTACAGGGGAATCCTCTTTACATATATGAGGGAGGACTACCTTATAACAGATTCAAAACCAGAGATGATAGATACCCTCTGGAAGATGTCTGCAGCAAGAAGTGAGGACTTTAATAAGAAGGACGCCAAGAGGTATACACACATAAAGTTCAAGAAGGCCAAGGAAAAGAAGGTATTAAATTACAACTACAAGGGTAGAAATTATTTTATTGTGGAACTATAAAGTGTTGGAAAAGATTTAAGAGGTATAAGATGAAGAAAAGCTGTAAGTTGATGTTAGTAGTATTGTTGGTATGTATGTCTGTTTTAGTGTTTGGAGTTGAGGGTGGAGATAGGGAGCTTGGAAAGGCATCCTACTACGCCAAGATGTTTGAGGGAAGAAAGACAGCAAATGGAGAGATATTCAGCAACAGTGAACTTACAGCAGCCCACAAGGAGCTTCCCCTGGGAACTAAGGTAAGGGTAACAAACCTTGATAACGGAAGAAGCGTTGTGGTCAGGATAAATGACAGAGGTCCCTTTATAAAGGGAAGGGTAATAGACCTCACTGAAAGGGCCTTTGATGAGATAGCAGAGAGAAAGCTGGGAGTGGTCAGAGTAAGTGTCCAGGTTCTCTAAATACTTCCTTAAAAAAGGTGAGAGACTTGAAAATCTGCCCAAATTAGGGTAGACTTCAATATCTCATATGTGAAAAAGGAGGAATTATTATGTGGGTATGTGGTGATGTAACTTCAGAGAGAAAATGTTCCGTAGAGAGACAATTGGAGATCTGTTTAAAGAGGATACGTAAGATCGATTTTAAGATCTTAGAGGCAAAGAAGCTGGGTAAACGTATTCAGGAATTGAAATATATCAGAATGTTGAAAAGCACAAGCATACACTATGAAGAATTAAAGAGTATGAAATATTATTTAACCACATAAAAAATAATTCCATAAATAAAAGTAATGGAGCCTCAGGGCTCCATTTTTAGTATCGGTGAGAAGATATTTTTTGCAGAAGTTAAAAAAAGAGGTGGAAGATGAAAAAAACCTTTATGTTGATATTGCTTTTGATATGCCTGTTAAACATGGCTTGTGGAAGAGAGGTAGGGGAAGTTGAAAGGGGAAAAGCTTCCTACTACAGCAAAGATTTTGAGGGAAGGATAACATTTAATGGAGAGATATTCAGCAATAGGAAGCTGACAGCAGCCCACAAGACACTTCCCATGGGAACCATAGTAAGAGTAACTAATCTTGCCAATGGAAGGAGTATAGATGTAAGGATAAATGACAGGGGACCCTATACAGGAGGGAGAATCATAGACCTCACTGAAAGAGCCTTTGGCAGGATAGCAGATAAAGAAGCTGGTATTATAGATGTGAGTGTTCAGGTGTTGGAATGATCCAAGGGAGAATAGGCAGAGATCCTGTGTAGAGGGGAGTTGAAGGCAAGGGGCAGGTATGAAAGATGGAGTCTCCCATTACTTTTAATATTGAAAATTTATGATTGTTCTGATATAATAAGTACGATTTCGTACTTAAATTAAACTTTTATAGATGGAGGCAGAGATGGATTTTAATAAGGTAGTGGCAGAGAGAAGAAGTGTAAGAAAGTTTACAGATCACTATGTGACGGATGAGCAGTTAAATGAGGCTATGGAAGCAGTAAGGATGACACCGTCTTGGGCTAATACCCAGTGCTGGGAGTTTATAGCTCTGAGAGATAGAGAGATTATAAAAAAGTTAGTAGAGGAGTCTTATCCTAAGAATCCAGCAACAAGCTGTTCTCTAGATGCATCTCTTATCCTTGTAGCCTGCTATAACACCAAGAAGTCAGGTTTTTATAAGGAGTTTTCCTTTAACAATATAGGAACTTGGGGGATGTTTGACCTGGGGATGGCGTGTCAGACTCTTTCACTGAAGCTTCACGAGATGGGCCTTGGAAGTGTAGTTGTGGGAGCTTATGACAATGCAAGGGCTAAGAAGATCCTTGGAATTGGCGGAGACTATGAGATCGCTGCTATTATGCCAGTGGGAGAGCCTGCAGGGGAAACTCCAGCACCAAAGAGAAGAGAGGTTGCAGACTTCCTTCACACAGATAAGTTTACAAAGTAGGCAAAAGCCCCTCGGTAGAGGGGCTTTTTTAATTTACAGTTTATCCTCTGATTAAATAACAAGATTAGAAATTCTGATATGAACTATCTAAATAAAGGAACCTGCTGATAACTCATCATAAGTTAGTCAAAAAAATAAAAAGGGTTACAGGATATTCCTGTAACCGTAAAAATTAGAACTTTCTAATCATTCTGTCGTAACATAGAAACTCATAACCACTAAGTACATCTCTGTAGTTGTAGAGAAGGTTTCTAGTAGCCTCTAAGTTTATGATGGAGTCCTCATTTATAAGATTCTCCTGGATATTTTTAAAGTGCTCCACAATATATACTCTTCTTTTTATTCTGTTAATAATACTCATATCTGTCTACCTCGCTTGTGTCAAAGGGTATAATACCCACAATAATCATTTGCCAATAAAAAAAACTACATAAGTAGTTAAAGTTAAGTCAATTGATTTGCAATGAGAGGAACCATCCTCTCCGGAATTTGTTGCATAAATCGATGTACTTTCCCTTAACTTTCGGGTTGTGTAAAACATAATCTCTGGGAACGTCTTCCCCGGTTGTTAAAGATAAAATCTTACCT
>CAYSGC010000256.1:0-3575 GCA_964430145.1 uncultured Fusobacteriaceae bacterium
TTTGAACGTTTTTACTTTCAAAATCCTCCTCAAACCTTCCGTCTGGAAGTCTTGCGCCTCCGTGAACCCTCTCTAACATTCCCTTCTTTTCTAGGTAGTTGAGATCCCTCCTGGCTGTAGATTCAGATATCCCCAGCTCATCTACTATATTTTGCAATTTAACAATGTCTTTTCTTTTCAATAAGTTCAATATTAGTTCATATCTTTCGTGACTTAACATCATATTCACCTCGCTTAAAGTAATTCTACAACACCCTCCACCAAAAATCAATCATTTTCTTTCAATAACATTTATTTTCTTTCAATATATCATTCAGAATCCTTCAGATATTAAATTTTTATCACTGTATAAAGTTTTTTCTAGATTTATTTCTCGAAAGTGTTGATTTTTAGATCAATTCGTACTATACTTCTACTGTAGTAAACAGCTATCTTATTAAACGACTTGGACTATTCACTCTTTACCATTTCCCTGTGTTTTTGTTTGTAGCCAAGTCTAAAGAAAGCTTTACCCCAAAAAGAGTCTTGCCAGGACTCTTTTTTTGTTTTCCTTGCATTCTCCCATTCCCTATGCTAATATCCTAAAAATATTTTTATGTTTTTTAATGAAATATCAGGAGGTTACCTATGAACAACATTATCAGCTACTACAACCGGTACAATGAGGAGGAGCGCCTCACCCAGAGAAATACCAATATACTGGAGTTTGAAACCACCAAATACCTCTTAAAGGACTATGTGGGAAAGAGCTCAAAAATCCTTGAAACAGGTGCAGGTACCGGTATATACTCCTTCTACTTTAATAGAATGGGACATGAGGTTGTTGCCACAGACCTTGTTTCAAAACACGTGGAGATAATGAAGGATAAGGCTTTAAAGGGGAATGCAAAAAATCTTACGGTGAAACTTATGGATGCTACTAACCTGAGCAGCCTTCCCGATAATTCCTTCGACACAGTCCCTAGGTCCCATGTACCACCTCACAGAGAGGGAGGATCAAAATAGGTGTATAAAAGAGGCTCTGAGGGTACTGAAGGAAGGTGGTGTCCTTGCTGTAGCCTATATAAACAAGCACTACATCCTTTCAAATCTAATCCTCAGAGACGGTAAGTTTTTGAATAGAGAGTTTATAAATAAGATCCTTGTGGACGGCCACCTCAGGGAGGAGGATGGATATGATTTCTGGACAGACTCATCCTTCTTTACCCCAGACGAAATAGAGGAACTAATGAGCAAATACAATATAGAAAAGCTGGAAAATGCAGCTACAGACGGTCTGGGAAGGCTCCTTCCAGAAAAGTTAAACTCCCTTTCCCAGGATGAGTTCAATGCCTTTTTGGAGTACCACCTCAAGACCTGCATGGAGAAGTCCCTTGTGGGTTACAGCAACCACGCCTTATTTATCGGAAGAAAGAGACTATAAAGGAGAGGAGTCTATGAAGAGAAGCCAAGAGGAGTGGGATGCCCTCTTTAAAAAACGTATAGAACTCCTCCCACCAGAGGATTTTTTAGTGGAGTATCAAAACCTCTTGAAGGGGCCCAGAGTGCTAGACCTAGCCTGCGGCGATGGAAGAAATGCATTTTACTTGGCTGAACTGGGATTCCAGGTGTGTGCAGTTGATTTTTCAGAGGTTCCCTAGGTAAGATAGAGGCCAGGAGGCACTCAAATATCAAGACCATGCTGGGAGATCTGTCAAAGACAGAAACCATAGAGGCCTTGGATACCTTTGATTCCATCATCATCAACCACTTTATTCCACCTAGAGAGATCTTCCAACATCTTCTCACCAAGCTCAATAGAGGAGGGCACCTCCTTCTTACAGCTTTCAGGGAGGATTTAGAGATGATCGACCTTCTATCCTTCTGGAAGGAGGATATATCTTTTTCGGAAGCAGAGGTAGTTGTAGATGAGCTCTACTCCAACAGCTGGGGAGATTTTAGGGGATTAATCTTTAAAAAGAGGTAGTTCTCTTACTTTTTTTATAAAACCCATTGATAAACTTTCAAAGGATAGGTATGATATTCCTATATCATTTTAAGAGAGGTTAGAGATGCTTGAGGAAAAGTTATTGTCCGGATTGACCAAGATAGAAAGAGATGTATTTAAAGAAAGAACCCTGAGGAGGGAGGTCCTTCCCAGGGAGGATATTGATATCTCCTCCTGTCCGGGGCTGGTTGTAGTAAGGGAGGGGAGGCTGAGGGTATACCTCACCACTGAATCTGGAAGGGAAATCACCCTCTTCAATATTTCTCCAGGGGAGATATGTATCATGTCCTCTCCGTGTATTCTGTGGGATTCTCCCTTTAATATATTTATAGAGGCCTCCACCCAATCCATAGTGGAGATCATTCCCAAGGACCTTGTGGAGACTACAAAGCATAAAAATCCCCTCTTCTCTGCTGCTCTCCTGAGCTTAGTGGGAGAGAAGATGGGGCTGATTCTCAAGATAGTTGATGATCTCCTTGTTAAGAGGGTGGATGCGAGGATTGCCGACCTTCTCATAGAGAGCGGTGATATACATAATATGTCCCACGAGGATATAGCTAACCACATCGGCAGCTCCCGGGAGGTTGTATCCAGGACCCTGAAGCATATGCAGACAGATGGTATGGTGGATCTCAGAAGAAAAACCGTTCTCATAGTGGATCGAGAACAGCTCAGGGAATTAATTTTATCCACTTAATGTGACATAGTTACAGAACTTTTCCTTTCCTCGGTGTATAATTAGAAAAAAGAAGGGGAGGAATTTTATGAATATCTGGCAAAAGATCAAAAGTGGAAACTGACCCCTGCTAAAAGCCTTAAGGGTAAGGTTTGGAAAGCAGGTAACAAAGTATGACGTGAAGAAGGAAAAAGCCATGGAACTCATTGGGGATACTGATATAGTTGTATTGGATGTAAGAACTCCAGACGAGATCGCCAAGGTGCCATCCCTTGTTGAGGATGCAGTTAACATCAACTTCTATGAGAATTTTGAGGAAGAAGTTGATAAACTTAACAGAGAGGATGACTATTTAGTTGTCTGCAGCGGTGGAATCAGAAGCCGTAAAGCCTGCTCCATAATGGAGGAGAAGGGATTTAAAAAGTTATACAGTTTAAAGGGAGGTATGGATTCCTTCAAAGAGTGCAATACCTGAGGATAGTAGAGGAGTCTTAGGTTAAGACCGTAAAAAGGAGCGTGACGCTCCACCCTTGCTAACCTTATAGAATAGATTTTTGTGATAGAGTTAATCTGTAATTCTATACTTTTCTCAACAATAAAAAAAACTCCAGAGAGTGTTCTGGAGTTTTTTTTATTTTTCTTTTATCTTTCTTTATTTCTCTACTGCTTACTTCTTTTTATTCTGACCGTTGTTGTCCCTTGCATTTTCAGAGTTCCCAGGGCCGTCCTTGTGCTTATGGTTATCATCATCCGCCAGGATATCCAGGATATCCGAAGCCTTCTTTAGCTTGTCGCTTGTATCGTTTGCATAGGTCTCTGCAGTAAATAAAGTTGCCGAAAACACCACTCCTGCCATTAACATAAACATTCTCTTCATACTTCATCTCCTTTTAATTAACGATACCTCTCCAT
>CAYSGC010000257.1:0-3556 GCA_964430145.1 uncultured Fusobacteriaceae bacterium
AAAAAAGAGGAGCTGTAATCAGCTCCTTTTTTATTATATCTCTCTTAGGAAGATGTTCTGAGTTCTGTCTGGACCTACAGATACTACAGTAATAGGGCATCCTACTAGCTCTTCCATTCTCTTGATGTACTTCTTACAGTTCTCTGGAAGCTCCTCATATTCCTTCATCTGAGTAATGTCTTCCTTCCATCCTGGTAACTCCTCATATACAGGCTTTGCTTTAGCAAGCTTCTCGATAGATGAAGGTACAGTTGTGTAAACCTCTCCATTGATCTCATATCCTGTACAGATCTTGATTGTGTCTAGTCCGCTAAGAACGTCGATCTTAGTGATTACAACGTCTGTAAGTCCGTTGATATCTACAGCGTACTTACCAACTACAGCGTCTAGCCATCCGCATCTTCTTGGTCTTCCAGTAGTTGCTCCAAACTCAGCTCCTACCTTTCTTAGTAGCTCACCAGTCTCGTCTAGCAGCTCAGTAACGAATGGCCCCTCTCCTACTCTAGTAGTATAAGCCTTCATTACTCCGATAGCTCTGTCGATCTTCTTAGGAGATACTCCCACACCAGTAGTTACTCCACCAGTTGTAGGCGATGAAGATGTTACATATGGATAAGTTCCATAGTTGATATCTAGCATCATAGCCTGAGCACCTTCGAACATTACCATCTTGTCCTCATCCAGTGCTTTGTTGATCTCAGGTACAGAGTCGATGATTCTGTGCTTCAGCTTCTCAGAGTACCCCTTGAAGTCCTCCATGATAGTGTCAAAATCCATAGCTTCTGAATCATATATCTTAGTGAATAGAGCGTTCTTCTCCTCTAGGTTAGTCTTAAGCTTTCCAGCAAAAGCTTCCATATCTAGAAGGTCTACTGCTCTGATACCGCATCTTGCAATCTTGTCCGAGTAACAAGGTCCGATTCCTCTCTTAGTAGTTCCGATCTTGTTAGCTCCTCTAGCCTCTTCCTTTAGCTCATCCAGCTTTACGTGGTATGGCATGATTAGGTGAGCTCTGTCCGAGATGAACAGGTGGTCTGTCTTTGCTCCCTTTTCCTCTAATGTAGCCAGTTCCTTTAATAGTACCTTAGGGTCTACTACTACTCCTGGACCGATGATACACTTTCCGTTTCCGTGAAGCATTCCTGAAGGTAATAGGTGAAGGATAAACTTCTCTCCATTTACTACCACAGTGTGTCCTGCATTGTTTCCACCCTGGAATCTTACAACGTAATCTGCCTTGTGTGCCAGTACGTCAATTATCTTACCTTTTCCTTCGTCACCCCATTGAGTTCCTACTACTACGTATCCTGCCAATTAAAACACCTCTTTCCAAAAATTATAATTACAATATCTCGTTTCCATACAAACTTACATTTATTATGAATTAAGTTATTAACTTTTCCCGTTAGAGCTTTTCAATCTCTAAATAGTTTATGTTTTTCTTGTGCTTGTGTAAGAATAAGCTTTCAAACTCAGTCATTACATTGTCCTCATTTTTAGGATCGTTATGAAGGTCCGTTGTCTGGTACACAACTTCAAATCCCTCTATATCCTTCATGAACTCAAGAACCGACTCAAAGTACTCGTCGTGGTCCGTCTTAAAGAAAAGCTTTCCGCCCTTCTTAAAGATCTTTCTCATCATCTCTATAGTTGATGGCTGAAGAACCCTGTTCTTAGGCTTGTGATCCCATGGTTCCGGGAAGTTGATATACATTCCCGCTATCTCCTCATCCCCTATGAAGTTAAGGATCTCCTCTCCCTTTCTCTGGATGAAGAGTACGTTGTCCAGTGGAATCTTCTTTGCTTTCCTAGCTGATGTATGTAACCTCTTAAACCTTATCTCGATAGCCATGTGGTTTCTCTCTGGATACTTTTCACACATACCGTTGGCAAAGTTACCGGATCCCGAACCGATCTCCAGGTAGATTGGATTATCATTTCCAAAGTACTCGGTCCATCTGTTCTTGTAGGAATCCATTATACCTCTGTCATACATGATGTACTCTGGATACTCTGTCAGCCTTGCCATATAAGGGTTATAAGCTTTCTTTGGTTTATCGAAGAAATGCTTCCACATATCTCCTACTTTCTTATTAGGCATCTTCCCTCCTAATTCTATATCTGTTTAGATTTTTTAATAAAATAATAATAAAAATTTAACACCTTTACATTCTTTTCCAAAAAAAACAAAAGAACAAGTTATTGTATAAAAATATTTATATTATGTCAATAATTCTTTCATAAGCTTTCTCAGTTGACCTGCTGTTTTCCTCAAAGAAATCATCTATATCCTTTGTTTTCACGTCATCCCTTTCCAGAGATCTTACAGCCTCTACAAAACCCATACTTCCGTCTATCTTGTAACCGATCTTCCTTTTTATCACTTCTCTTGATATTTCTTTCACGTTCTGTAGATATCCGCCGAAGATTGGAGGTTTTCTGTAGTAAAGGGGCTCCAGTAAGCTGTGCCCTCCTACGTTTACAAGGGTCCCCCCCACATAGGCTACGTGGGAGATAGCATAGAGCTTACGGAGTACCCCTATGGCATCCACCACCACTATCTGGGTATCCTCCCCTATCTCCATACTGCCTGATGCTGCCATCTGGCTCCACCTCTGATATCTGTAGTTCCCATCCAGGAGCCTAGTGCATATATCCTCTGTTCTTTCGATGTGTCTTGGCACCAGGAAGAGGAAGTAGTCCTTTTTCAGCTCCTCATAGGCCTCCAGCACATACTCCTCCTCGTCGTCCCTTGTGCTCCCAGCAACTATTATCCTTCTGCTCTCAAGCTTAAGCTCCCTCTTTATGTTCTCTATATCTGAGGGGCTGAAGGCCTCCAGCTCTATGTCAAACTTCAGGTTCCCTATATTTTCAACCCTTTCCTCTGGGGCCCCCAGCTCTATTATCCTTCTGCCGTCCTCCTCCGTCTGCATGAGGAAGAGCTCTATCCTCCTAAATAGCCTTTTGAGGTAGAAGTCAAACCTCTTGTAGGAACCGAAGGACTTGTCGGATATCCTTCCGTTTACCATACACACCTTGGATCTCTTAGCCGCTTCCCTTATGAGGTTTGGCCATATCTCCGTCTCCACTATAATAAGGCTCTGAAGACTTATATTTTTCAGGATCTTTCTTATGGCAGAGAGGTCATCCAATGGAAAGTATAGGAGGTGCACCCTCTCATCCTTCTCATACTTCGCCTTGGCTGTGGCCATTCCCGTGTCGGTCATCATGGTCACCAGGACCCTCTCGTGCCCCTTGGCCAGGAGTTTTCTCACCAGGGATTCAGAGAGGTTCACCTCTCCCACCGAGGCACAGTGTACCCAGAAGTACTTTCCCCTTCTCAGGTCATAGTCCTGAAGGAGCCTTTTTCCCACAAATGTTCTTATCTTTTTATTAAAAATCGAAACCACAGACATCACAATATACAGCACTATCCTCAACAGATTGTAGATCATCTTCATCCACCTCTTCTATATTTTTTCAAAAAAATATACCCTATCCTAGGGTATACTTTTCTTCTATTATAACTTTTTTTTACTTTTAAGTTAAAGTACTT
>CAYSGC010000258.1:0-3485 GCA_964430145.1 uncultured Fusobacteriaceae bacterium
GAGGTTCCGCACTATTTACCATACTTTCCCTCTTTATATGCGGAAGGGTAGTGAACATTATAAGATACAGGGAGGGATAGTCCTATGAAGGAGATACTTAGAGAGATAGGGATGATAGGAAGGTGCTGTGCCACCATAAGTGATATTGAGTTTAAGGAGATAAACCTTGCCAAGGGGCAGTATCTTTATCTGGTAAGGATATATGAGAACCCCGGAATTATTCAGGAGAGGGTGGCAGCCATGCTCAAGGTAGACAGGTCCACAGCAGCCAAGGCCATAAAGAAGCTAGTAGAGGGCGGTTTAGTGGAAAGAATCAAGGAGGAGGGGAACAGGAAGGAGCTAAAGCTCTACTGTACCCCAAAGGGCAGGGAGATCTACCCCTTCCTAGAGAGGGAGGAGGAGCATTCTGTGAGGGTGGCCACAGAGGGGATGACCCAGGAGGAGATGAGGCTAGCCTTTGACCTCCTTCACAGGATGAGAAGGAACATTGAAAGAGAGTGGGAAGATATTAAGAGGGGAAATCCAAGGAGGTATTAGGGATGAAGGTAGAGGTAAAAAAGTTTAATGAGCTGACATTAGAGGAGCTATATAAGATATTCCGACTGAGATCCGAGATATTTGTGGTGGAGCAGGAGTGTATCTATAATGATGTAGACGGGAAGGACCTAGATTCTCTTCACGTGATGATAAAGGATAGGGGAAGGATAGAGGCCTACCTGAGAGTTATAAAGGCTGGAGTATCCTATGACGAGTGCTCCCTTGGAAGGGTACTGGTAGCTAAGGAGGCCAGAGGTAAGGGACTGGCCAAAAGGATAGTGGAAGAGGGGATAGAATGTATAACCAAGAGATGGAATGAGAATAAGATTACAATAGGGGCCCAGGAGTACCTCAAGGAGTTTTACGGAAGCTTTGGGTTTAAGGCTGTATCCGATGTATATATAGAGGACGGAATCCCCCACTTGGATATGAGGTATGAGGAGGAGTAATAACAGAGGATTAAATCAGAGTAAGTTAAAGGGGTGTATGTGAGATTCGGTATGAATCTCACATACACCTTTTATTTTTTTAAAAATTTTAGATATAAATCCAATGATTTTGGTGCTTTAAAGGAGAGTGGATTAAAAAAGAATTTTTATTTTCTTTTAGTGTCAGGTGACGTGTCGCAGAGATGAAAAATCCCATATAATAACCATATAAAATAACAGAGAGAAAGTATTAAAGGATAAAAAGGAACGGGTAAGTGGTTTTGGTTTAGCGTTTTTATGAAGATTAGGAGATGAAAGAGATGAAAAAGATGTTATTAATTGGAATGCTTGTAGTAAGTGGGTTATCATATGGAAGAGACTTTGAAAGAAGAGAGAGTCAGGAGCTTCAGGTAGTGCAGAGTATAGCAAACGAGGATCAGAGCATGATCTCAAGGGTAAGGGAGCAGACAGATAAAAACATGGATGTTTATTCAGAGTTCCACAGGGAGCTGAACAATATGGGAAGAGGACACGAGAGTAAGTAGTGTTTAATATTAAAGGAGCCGCCAATATTGGCGGCTCTTTTTTGTTTTAGCAACTCATAATCCTTTGAGAATCGGGAGTGCCCGGTGGTTATGGCAAGACAGTTAGATTATATTATTGGCATGAAATCATCGGAAGAATGATTGACCTGCTTAAAGGACATAACGGTATCTGTTAAAATCCTAATTCCTATCTTTATCTCTTCCAGGGTAACCGCTGCAAAACTAATTCTAATACGCCTGGAATTAACACAATCTGGGTAAAAGACATTACCTGGAAGAATTGACACTCCACGCTTCTTTAACTCTAAATAGAGATCGTTGCTGTTGATGAAATCAGGGAGGATAATCCAGATATAAAATCCACCTTCAGGCCGATGGTAGATCTCCAGGTTGGGGATATCTTCAATAAGTCTTAGAATAAGCTCAAACTTTTTTCTAAAGAGCTTTCTAGTTTCCTCTAGGTGCTCCTCTAGAAACCCCTCCTCTAATAGAAAGGTAAGAGCTCTCTGATTTAAACCTGAAGTGGAGATGTCGGAGGAAAATTTAGCTGCTACTATCTGGGGAGAAATCTCCTTAGGAACTACCATGTAAGCAAGCCTCATCCCGGGAATTAATATCTTGGAAAAAGTTTTAATATAGATAACCCTGTTTTCTTCATCAAGAGTTTTAAGGGGAGCGGCAGGATTATCATAAAAGTAAAGCTCCGAGAGGCAGTCATCCTCGATGATCATAAAATCGTGCTCCTTGGCAAGCTCAATTAGCTTTGCTTTTTTTTCATAAGACCACCTTACTCCTGTGGGGCTTTGAAAGTTTATCATGGTGTAGACAAAATTTACATTGGTCTGATTTAATATTTCTTCAAGCTCCTCCATATCAAAACCATCTTCCAACATTTCAACAGTCTCTATTCTACAGCTCCCCTTAAAGGTGTTTATAGCACCTGAGTAAGTTGGACGGCTAAGTATAAGGGTAGAGGTGGGCTTTAAGAGGGATTTTTTTATCAGATCAAGGGCCTGTTGAGCGCCAGATGTAATGTGGATATTGCTGCAATAAACACCTTGAAAATCGTTTTTTAACCTTTCTGCAATAGCTTTTCTTAATCCGATAAAACCCTGGGTTTCATGGTACTTTAAGGCTTCTCCTCCCACCTCTTGAAACACCTTATTGATACTTTCTTGGAATTTTTTTGTAGGAAATACCTCTACACCAGGAGTGGCACTTGCAAAGTTAATGTTTTCATTAATTTTTATTTGGCCGTATTTAAAACTTTCAATTATAGGTTTCTGTTCCTGGTCTTCAATATGATTTTTTTTATCCTTTACATAGGTTCCGCTTCCGGGAATCTTATATATGTGTCCCTCAGTTTCAAGAAGCTCATATGCCTTAAGTACAGTACTTGAATTTAGGGAAAAACGGTTTACCAGCTGCCTTACAGATGGAAGTTTTTCATTTGGTAGAATTTGTTTTGTAAAGATCATATTTTTGATCTCATCATAAAGCTGAATATACAATTTCTTTCTTTTTAACTTACTAATTTCAAAATTTAACTTCATTTCAACTCCTTAGTCCCTTTTAGGCTAAAAAAGTGTCACGGAACACTTTTGAACCCAAACGGTATTGACATTTTTATTATTATATAGCATCCTCTTAAAGAAAGTGTTCTGAAAAACTACTTTTGATGCTGAAACAATATCAAGTGTAATGGGTACAGTTGTGTTGAGTGATACGATTATACTTTTATAACATGAGTTTGTAAATAGTTTTAAATATGGAGGAAAAGTGATGAAGATTGAAAAAAAAGGTTTTGGAACAAAAACTATCCACGGAGGACATGAGAAAAATCCATTTGGAACTCTGACTACACCTATCTATCAGAGTTCAACATTTGTTTTTGACAGTGCTGAGCAGGGGGGAAGAAGGTTTGCTTTAGAAGAGGGAGGTTATATCTACAGCAGACTTGGAAACCCTACAACTA
>CAYSGC010000259.1:0-3468 GCA_964430145.1 uncultured Fusobacteriaceae bacterium
AGTATATTGTGGTATAATTTAAGTCAGTTTTCATATTGATGAAAAGGGGGAGAGCTCCGTGGAAAAACCTAGAGTAAGAGCAGCAGGAATACTGATAAAGGATGGTAAGATTCTTCTAATCAGACATCAAAAAGGTAAGAATAGCTACTGGCTACTGCCTGGAGGGGGAGTAGACTACGGTGAAACGATGGAGGCAAGCCTCAAGAGGGAGTTTCTAGAGGAGTGCAACATAGATGTTGAGATAGGCGAGATGGCCTTTGTATCTCAGGGAATAGCCCCAGATAAGTCCAGACATATAATTCATATGACCTTTGAAGTTAAGTACACTGGGGGAGAGCTTCGTGTGGGAGATGAAGGAATCCTCAAGGAAGTTTCCTTTCTGCCGATGGAGGAATTAGATAAGGTGACACTATACCCAAATATGAAGAGGGAGTTAAAGGAATATTTTAGCGGAAATAAGGAACTGAGGTACTTGGGAAACAGGTGGGAATAGATGGTCAGAGTAAGAAAGAGACTGGGAGATATTCTGGTAGATGAGGGAGTAATCTCTCCCAAACAACTGTCGGAAGCCCTTGAAAAACAAAGAGGAAGCAGTAAGAAACTGGGAGATATCCTGGTGGAGATGAAGCTCATCAGCGGAGAGGAGATCCTCAAGGTGCTGGGAGAGCAGATGGGAATCCCTTATATCTCCATGGGTAAAGCAGCAGTGGAAAAGGAAGCCATCCTGAGCCTGAAAAGAGAGGTAGCAGAGAGGTTTAATGTTGTTCCCATCTCTAAAAACGGCGGAGTCCTCCACGTGGCAATGGATGATCCGCTGGATATATTTGCCATAGATGCCATAGAGGAAGCCAGCGGATTAGAGGTATCCCAGGCCATAGCCAATGGAGATGAGGTAAGGAACGCCATTGAAAAGTATTACTCTCCTGTATTTTTAAAGGGGGAGGATAACAGCAGAGAGGACTCCAAGGAGGATCACGGGGATATATCCGCAGTGGATGTGGTTGATAAGGTTCTTAAAAAAGCCGTAATGGAGGGGGCCAGTGATGTCCATATTGAGGCAGAGGCCACCATTGTAAGGATCAGATTCAGAATAGATGGTATCCTCCATCAGATGATGACCTACAGCAAGGGGATGCACTCGGCCATTATCTCCAGGATAAAGGTAATGGCTAAGCTGGATATCACTGAAAAAAGGATACCCCAGGACGGAAGAGTTGAAACTGAGCTGAGTGGTAAATCCATAGATATGAGAATATCCACTCTTCCAACAGTTTTTGGCGAAAAGGTGGTAATCAGACTGCTGGATAAGGACAATGTAAGGGTAAGCCTTCAAAGCCTTGGATTTCAGGGAGAAAACCTGGCTAACCTAGAAAACCTTATCTCCAGACCCAACGGAATATTCTTTGTAACAGGTCCTACAGGAAGTGGTAAAACCTCTACCCTCTATGCAGCTATAAATGAGATAAACAGTCTGGAAAAAAACATCATTACCCTTGAAGATCCAGTGGAGTATCAGCTTGAGATAATCAACCAGGTACAGATAAATCCGGGGGCGGGCCTGACCTTTGCCAGCGGGCTGAGATCGGTACTGAGACAGGATCCAGATGTCATCATGATAGGAGAGATAAGAGACCTGGAGACGGCAGAGATCGCCATAGAGTCAGCCATGACAGGTCACCTTGTGTTTTCTACCCTGCATACCAACTCGGCAGTGGGTACCATATCCAGACTTATAGATATGGGAGTACAGCCCTTTCTTCTCTCAGCTACTCTTGCAGGGGTACTGGGGCAGAGGCTTATAAGAAGGTTATGTCCCCACTGTAAAAGGGGAAGGCAGGTTACAGAGGCTGAAGCCCAGGCTCTGGGAACGGATCCTGGAGCTAAAATCTATGAAGCCAATGGATGCAGTTTGTGCAGAGACACCGGTTATCAGGGGCGAACAGCTCTTATAGAGCTGCTCATGGTGGATAAGGATATGAGATCCCTAATAAGCAGGGGATCAAGTACTGAGACCCTCAAGGCGGAAGCTGAATCCAAGGGAATGAAAACTATGAAACAACAGGGGTATGAAAAGGTCTTGGCAGGGATAACCACCATGGAAGAGGTCCTTAGAGTTGCCCAGGATGATATTTAAAATACAAAGATTAAAACAGTTAGAGTTTAGGAGGAAAAGATGAATTTAAAAGATTATATAGCTCTTGTAGAGGACTACCCAAAGGAGGGAATAAAGTTTAGAGACATTACTCCACTTCTTGGAAATGGAAAGGCATATAGAGCGGCAACAGATGCTTTTGTAGAATTTGCAAGGGAGAAGGAAGCTGAGCTTGTAGTTGGTCCAGAAGCAAGAGGATTTATTTTC
This sequence comes from uncultured Fusobacteriaceae bacterium, assembly GCA_964430145.1. Taxonomy (GTDB): domain Bacteria; phylum Fusobacteriota; class Fusobacteriia; order Fusobacteriales; family Fusobacteriaceae; genus Propionigenium. The sequence continues at coordinate 2,360 of CAYSGC010000259.1, forward strand.
GGGTGTCCAGTGGCACATGAGATGGGGATCGGATTTGCTCCAGTAAGAAAACCTGGAAAACTTCCTAGAGAAGTTGTATCATATGAATATGACCTAGAGTATGGTTCAAATACCCTATGCATGCACAAGGACTCTATAAAGCCAGGGCAGAGGGTAATTATTGTAGATGACCTTCTTGCAACTGGAGGAACTGTAGAAGCTACAGTTAAGATCATAGAGGAGCTTGGTGGAGTAGTAGCTGGGCTGGCTTTCCTAATTGAGCTTGATGAGCTAAAGGGAAGAGAGAAGCTTGCAGGTTACGATGTAATGACACTGATGAACTACTAAGATATTGATATTCAGGCGGCTCACTGCAGCCGCCTATAATTCAATCTAATGAATATGAGTTTTAGGAGGGGTATCTCAGGGAAGGTATGGGTCCTTGAATTTATATTTAACAAGGAGAAGTGAGGCTATGGGGTATAGGAGAGAAATACTAGATGCCATAAAAGAGAATAACCTAAGTGTAGACTCTGAAAAGATCATACTTGCCTATGAATTTGCCAAGGAGTGTCATATAGGACAGTATAGAAAATCAGGAGATGACTATATACTTCACCCGGTAGAGGTATCCAAGATACTTATAGGGATGAAGATGGATACAGATACTATAGTAGCCGGTATACTTCACGATATAGTAGAGGATACAATGATACCGGTCTCTGAGATAGAGTATAACTTTGGGAGGGAAACAGCCAACCTTGTAGACGGGGTTACCAAGCTGAGTGTACTTCCCAAGGGAACCAAGAAGCAGCATGAGAATATCCGAAAGATGATAGTTGCCATGGCCCAGGATCTGAGGGTAATCATAATAAAGCTGGCAGACAGACTTCACAATATGAGAACCCTTAAGTTTATGCCAAGCCACAAGCAGGAGAGGATTGCCAGGGAAACTCTGGAGATCTTCGCACCTCTGGCGCATAGACTGGGGATGGCTAAGATAAAGTGGGAGCTAGAGGACCTGAGCCTCTTCTACCTGGAGCACGATATCTACAGAAAACTGGTGAAACTCATAAACTCCAAGAGGGGAGAGAGGGAGGAGTATACCAACAGGGCAATATCTGAGATAA
>CAYSGC010000260.1:0-3458 GCA_964430145.1 uncultured Fusobacteriaceae bacterium
TTGTAGAGCTTTACCAGAAGAGACATGGTCAAAATGAAGAATATGAACAAGGAAACTAACTTTAATCTGTCTCTATTCATAGCACTACCTCCTCATTCTCAGTTAACCTTTTATTAGGTCTGGAGATAGAGTTTCCTTCAAAAAACAAAAATTCCCGAGCTTAGCTCGGGAACCTCTTTAATTCTACATCTTTTCAAACTGATCCTTACCTACTCCACACAGAGGGCATACCCAGTCATCAGAAATAGCTTCAAAAGCTGTTCCTGGCTCTACACCTGAATCTGGATCTCCTACCTCAGGATCATATACATACCCGCATACAACACATACCCATTTTTCCATGCTTATTCCCCCTTTATTTTCCTTTATGAAAAGTTATTTTACTCCTTCGTCGAATCTACAAATGTTCTGTTCTTCATCTCTCTGTCCAGCATAAATAATCCGGCACCCTTACCCTCTACCATCTTCAGCTGCTCCAGTATACCAGAGACATTGGCTTCCTCTTCCACCTGCTCCGCCACATACCACTGAAGCATGTTTATAGTAGCATAGTCCTTCTCCTCATAGGCCACATCCAGTAACCCGTTTATAGACTTGGTTATAAACTTTTCGTGAGCAAGGGTATCCTCAAAGACCTCTATAACATCAGTCCAGTCGGTTTTTACCCCCTCTACAGGCTTAAGAGTCACTCTTCCGCCCCTCTCTATAATGTGGTCGAAGAACTTCATAGCATGACTTACCTCTTCCTGATACTGTACCCTCATAAAGTTTGAAAAACCACCCAAGTTTTTCTCCTCAAAGTAGGCACACATAGACAGGTAGAGATACGCCGAGCGGTACTCCCTGTTTATCTGCTCATTTAGCACTTCCTCTACTCTCTTATTCATAGCTGCCTCCCTCTATCTATCCTTCCACAGACCGTGGATGTTGCAGTACTCTCTTGCAGCTACCTTTTCTCCCTTGGACACTGTAAAGCATGCCATAGGCTTATCTCCAGGCTTTAAGTAAGCTCTGTAAAGTCTGTTATCATCTATAAGCAGCTCTATAAACTGAATGTAGTGCTCCTCTGTCATAGGATGCTCCACTTCCTTACCTACCTTTACAACATACCCGTCCTCGTGCTCCTCAATAAACGGAACATGCTTTTCAGTTGTTGCGTCCTCTGTCTTCTCCTCTAATCTGCTAAACCCCTTTAAGGCTTCGTCACAAACTGGTGTAACTACCTCTACAACTCCCTTGCAAGTATCGCACTTGTACATAGCCATTTTTTCCATTTTTGCTCCCCCTTGTAATTTATTTAGACTTCTTTTCTAAACACTTATCACAAATTCCCTTAAAATATAGGTGGTGCTCATTTATCTGGAAGTTATCCAGACTCTTGATCTGTATCTTCTCTGCTTCCACATCGATATCATATACCGCTGAACATTCCTCACACTTAAAGTGTCCGTGGATCTCCATATCTGCGTCATACCTTGTTTCATTTTCCTCTATAACTATTACTATGGCAATCTTCTTCTCCACAAATAAGTTAAGAGTGTTGTAAACAGTTGTCTTGGACAGCGTCGGTATCTCCTTCACCAGCGACTTGTAGATCATCTCCACTGTAGGGTGGTTTCTGTGAGTAATTAAGTACTCAAATATCTTCATCCTCTGGAATGATGGTTTTATATCGTGACTCTTTAGATACGCTCCTATATCCTCTACTTTTAACTTCATATTTCCTCCTCAACAAACAGATTGTAATCATTTCATTATTAATCTTATATCTTTTTTGCTGAAATGTCAAGAAATACAAGGTTTTTTAAGGGTCTACATAGCTATACTTACTTTTTTTTAATTTCTTTTTATTATTTAATTTTTTTCTTCATAAATAATCTGTCTACCCCTTTGCCATACTCGTCTCTCTGAAGTTCAATTACGTCGTAGTTCAAGTTTTTATAGAGGTTTATAGCAGCTACATTATCTGGAGCCACTGTAAGTCCTATTTCACCTATGCTTCTCTTCCTAAAAAATTCCTCTGATCTTCTCAATATTTCACTGGCATACCCTCTGCCTCTGCTCTCCCTCCTGGTACAAAGACCGTAGAGAAAGACCTCGTCCGAGTCAAACTTCTGAATAAACTCGGCTATACTCACTACCCTGTTACTATCCTTTAACACAAATACCTTCCCATACCTGACCATGGGCTTGAGGATCCACTCATCCACTCCACCGTTGGCTCCAAAGGCCTCTATCTCTATGTGGATTATCTCATCTATGAGCTCCCTGTCCTGCCACCTAACCTCTACTAGTTCCAAACCTATCTCTCCTCATACTCTACATCACATAGGTATAGCCCGGCTCCCTCTGCCATGAGCTTGCTGTACTCCTTTTCAGGGTTCGCCAGCCTTTCTGCTATATGGCCAGTTTCAACCTTCCCGAAGTATTCAGCAAGAGCTGTACCTATTATTATCCTGATCTGGGATTTTAAGAAGGCGTTTCCTCTTATATACACCTCTACCCCGTCCTCTATGGGAGTGCACCTTATCTCCCATATCTCCCTTATGGGCTTGTGGACGATACAGTCGCTCAGCCTGAAGTTTTCAAAGTTATGCCTTCCTATTAGGGGCTGAAGTATCTCCTCCAGCTTCCGAGGATCCACCTCCTTGGTTATGTAGGAGATATATCTTCTTCTGAAGGCATCCTTCCTCCAGCTCATCCTGTACCTGTAAGCTCTGGATATAGCTCCAAACCTGGAATGAAAATCCCTATCCACCTCCTCCAGGGAGATGAGGTCTATGTCCCTTGGAAGAAGGTTTGAAAGAGCCTTATAGAGCCTCTCCTCTGGAATAGTTGAGTATACCGGGAAGTTGGAAACCTGCATAAGGGCATGGACCCCCCTGTCCGTTCTTCCAGCTGATATTATATTCACATTCTCCCTGAGGATAACCTTGAGGGCTTTCTCTATCTCTCCCTGGACCGTTCTTTTATTGGGCTGCCTCTGAAAACCATAAAAATCACTTCCGTCATATCTGTAAACTATCTTTATATTTCTCATACCTTCTCCTATCTAAAAAAACTGCTATATAATTATAACACAAAGTATCCTTATTTTTATCCAAAAGAAAAACCAGGAGGCTCCTGGTTCTCAACAGTTTAATACCATTAACAGCAGGGTGTCGGATCAGCTTCAGAACGCAGAGAAACTATCCTCACTTTTAAACCAGCCTCATAGATAATTAAGTATATTTAAAATTTTATAGATAAATAAAAAAACAGCTCTTTCGAACTGTTGATCTTCAAATGGTGCGGAGGGGGAGACTTGAACTCCCACGTCAAAGACACTAGATCCTAAGTCTAGCGCGTCTGCCAATTCCGCCACCCCCGCATTTGAGTGGTGCGTCACACAGGGATCGAACCTGTGACAACTCGATTAAAAGTCGAGTGCTCTACCAACTGAGCTAGTGACGCATATT
>CAYSGC010000261.1:0-3443 GCA_964430145.1 uncultured Fusobacteriaceae bacterium
AAACTGTAGAGTTTAAATTGAGAGAGGGAGTTAGATTCCACAATGGAGAGGAGCTGAAAGCTGAGGACGTAAGGTTTTCCTTTGACAGGATGATGAACTCTCCCAGGATCTCCTTTGTTCTTCCTCCAATCAAGGAAGTTCAGGTTGTAGATGACTATACTGTAAGGATAGTTACAACCAACTCCTTCGGTCCCCTTATGGCTCATCTTTCCCATCCCGCCCTTGCCATAGTAAATAAAAGGGCTGTAGAGAAGTGGGGGGAAGACTATGGCAAGTATCCTGTGGGGACTGGACCATATAAATTCTCATCCTGGGATGCCGGGGATAAGATTACCCTGGAAAGAAATGATGACTATTTTCAGGATAGGGCGCACTTTAAAAAGTTAATATTTAGAAGTATTGTAGAGGAATCCAGCCGTACTATAGCCCTTGAGACTAAGGAAGCTGATATAGCCCTTGGAATCGGAGCACTGGATAAGGAGACGGTAGTTAAAAATAAGGATCTAACCCTCCTAGAGAAGCCGTCGATATCATATAACTATATTGGCTTTAATAATGACAAGGAGCTTTTTAAGAATAAGGATTTAAGGCTTGCTATAAACTATGCCATCGACAAGGAGGCTTTAATTGATGTGGTGCTGAATGGTGCAGGTAAAGTAGCCACTTCACCTATTGCCCCTGGAGTGTTTGGTTTTACAGATAAGACTGAATCCTACGGGTATGACCTGAAAAAGGCCGGAGAGTACATGGAGAGGTCCGGTGTTGCTCCTGGGACAAAGATAAAACTTACAATTTTTGAGGGAAACAGCAATACTCAGGTGGCAGAGATCGTTCAGGCTCAGCTGAGGGAGATAGGGATAGAGGTAGAGATTGAATCCCTTGAGGTAGGGACCTTCTGGCAGTATACAGCCAATGGAAAGCACGATATGTTCCTGGGATCATGGGGATGTGTTACCGGGGATGCCGATTACGGACTATATGCTATGTACCATTCAAGTGCCAAGGGTGCTCCTGGCAACAGATCCTTTTATGGGAACTCTAAAGTTGATGAGCTCCTAGACCTGGGTAAGGAAAGTATAGACCCAGCAATGAGGGAGGAGATATATGAAGTGGTGCAGCAGCTTATTGTAGAGGATGCCCCAGATGTTATGCTATATAACAGAGTTCTTGGAGTGGGGATGCAGAGTGACCTTACAGGTCTTGAGCTTCATCCAGTTACTCTTCATGACTTCTATCCTGTGAAAGTTAAATAAGTGCATATCTAGGGTTTAAAAGATCAACCTGAAGTCTTATATAAAATGGGAAATATTGGTGACTTTAGGTGAGGGGTCAATGGGAATGATCATGAAACAACAGAAAAATATAAGGAGAGGATACAGATGAAAAAACTGTTAAGCGTATTGCTGGCTACAGGCCTGGTGTTGGCTTTAACTGCCTGTGGTTCAAAGGAGCCTGAAGAGGGAGCAAAGCAGGAGGTAGTGGAAGATAAAGTGGTTGTTTACTCTACCCATGCAGAAAGTTTATTGGAGGTTGTTGTTTCAGAGTTTGAAAGGGAAACAGGAATAAAGGTGGAGTATATAAACTTAAAGGGGGCATTGGCGGACAGGGTACTGGCTGAAAAGGATGCTCCCCAGGCAGATGTAATGTATGGTGGTGCTTCATCATTATTTATTGACCTAGCTGAGAAGGGTGTTTTTGAAGAAACACATCCAGAGTGGGGGGAGGAACTAAATCCCTTGTTTAAAGATGAAGGTGGTCTGTGGTATGGTACAATCCAAACACCAGTGGTGATGTTTTATAACAGTGAGATGCTCAGTGAGGAGGAGGCTCCAAAGGACTGGTATGATCTAATAAAGCCTGAATATGAAGATAAAATGGTATTTAGAGATGCAGGATCCTCTTCTGCCAAAGCCACATACTCAAGCCTGTTATACCAATACGAAAAGGAAGGCAGAATATCCGAGGGTTGGGAGTTTATGAAATCCTTGGATAGGAATACTAAAAAATACTATGGGAGCGGATCGCTGCAGTTTCAGGCTGTTGGAAGAAAGGAAGCTTCTATAAGTTTTGCTGTTTTAAGTTCTGTTATTGCCAACAGGGACAACGGTCTTCCCCTTGAGATAATAGATGCTGAAAGCGGATCCCCTGTAATTACAGATGCCATTGGAGTGATAAAGAACTCAAAACACCCAAATGCCGCAAAAAAATTCCTGGAGTTTGCTGGAAGCAAAAAAATCCAGTCTAAACTTGCAACTGAATTTAACCGTATGCCGACTTTAAATAGTGCAATTGAGCAGTCACCTCAGTGGATGAAGGAGATCGATTATAAGGTGATGGATGTTGACTGGAAGGTGTTATCGGAAAAGCAGTCTCAGTGGATGCAAAAATGGGATTCTGAGATTAAAGGTTACAATTAAAGGGCTCAGCCCTTTTTTTGTATAAAGCTGTATGGAGGAGTAGAGGATGGGAGACGTAGTAATAAAAAATCTGACAAAAAAATTCGGTGGTAATACTGCTGTTGAAAATATAAACCTAAGCATAGAAAAGGGAAGTTTGTTTACATTTTTAGGGCCTTCTGGCTGTGGTAAAACCACTATCCTCAGAGCTATCTCTGGTTTTTTGAAGGTGGATGAGGGAAAAATCTTTTTAGAAAAGAAGGATATAACCAATGTAAGTCCTGAAAAGAGAGATATAGGAATGGTATTTCAAAACTATGCTCTGTTTCCCCATATGACTGTCTATGAAAATGTTGCTTACGGTCTTAAAATTAAAAAGCTTCCTAGGAAAGATATTGATAAAAAGGTGGGAAAATATCTAAAGCTAGTCAACTTAAATGGCTATGAGAGCAGAAAAATATCTGAATTATCGGGGGGAGAACAGCAGAGGGTTGCTCTTGCCAGGTCACTGGTAACTGAACCTGAAATTCTGCTTCTGGATGAACCCCTGTGTAATCTGGATGCTAAACTCAGAATAAAGATGAGAAATGATATCAAGCTGCTGCAGCAAAAACTTGGGATAACAACTATATTTGTCACTCATGACCAGGAGGAAGCTCTTACCATGTCCCATAAAATAGCTGTGTTCAACAGAGGGAGTTGCATTCAGGTGGGGACTCCCAGTGAAATATATTCAAGCCCCAAAAGCTCCTTTGTTGCAAATTTTATAGGAGAAAACAACCTTTTTAAGATAGATAGTGTAACCGATGCTCCTAAGTGTGTATGGATAGATGAGGAGACTAAACTATATACTGAGGAGGATCCCTCTGATAAATCATTTGTTTCCATACGACCTGAACATATAGGGATAAAAACAAAGCCAGGGGAAAGCATAAATGAGCTTAAGGGCATCATTGAAAGGGTTCAGTTTAACGGGAATATAATCAAATACTTTGTTAAGGTTAAAAATATTGAATTAACGGTGACTTCAGTTAATAGTTTAGATGA
>CAYSGC010000262.1:0-3419 GCA_964430145.1 uncultured Fusobacteriaceae bacterium
GGTTCATGACTGTAAAGATACATTAAATTTAAAGAGAGCTCCAACTGGAGCTCTCACCAATGACTAGAACAATTTACACTTAATTTTATAACATTTATTTTGCAGTACCTTGAATCAACCAAAATTTATTTTGCTCTTCTGTTCTTTTTTGTTTTAGATTTATTCTTACTTTTCTTTAATGTTGCTGACTTCCCTTTAGATTTTTTAGAAAGACCTTTTTTTGTAGCTCTATTGGATTGTTTTCCCTTTGAATCAGTTTTTCTTCTCTCCCCGTCTCCATGGCTCACTTTTACTTGAGGATTTTTTTTGGCAACAGAAAACCCAAATTTACCTATTGTATCCTTGGACATGGGATAATATTCTCCATGACAATAGTTTACAAGGTTAGCCTTTTCTAATTGAAGTTTTCCATTTTCATCCATTAAATTGGAATCTATATGGGATCCCAATACTTCTGCAATAAAAAGATCATGAGTCCCCAATGGAATAATTTCCTTTACCCTACATTCGATGTTAATTGGACACTCCTCTATGTAAGGTACATCTATATGAGCTCCTTCCTTCATAGTAAAATTCATCTCTTTTATCTTATCTAGCTGCCTTCCGGATCTCACACCACAATAGTCAGTTTCTCTTACAAGTTTTTTATGGGGAAGATTTACTGTAAACTCCATTGTTTCTTTTATATATTCATAGGACAACCTTTCAGGTCTTATTGATATTGATAACATCGGCGGCTTTGTACACACTGTCCCCGTCCATGCCACAGTAAACACATTATCCCTTCCCTCTTTATTTCTGCAAGTCACCATTACAACTGGGACAGGATTTAATATAACACTACCTTTAAACTTTGTTTTACTCATAAAATTACTCCTTAGATATCTATCCCTATCCTTCTAAATAAGGGTAGGCTAAACACACTATAATATTTTGACATTTGTTATCCAAATTATATCATTAAATGCATTTCCTTAAAATATTCTTTATTAATTATTATCTATTAATATACACCGAAAAAGGAGCCGCAATTGGCTCCTTTTTTACAGTACTTCCTTTAGCTCTTTTTTTAACAGCTCCAGAGCCTTTGCTCTGTGACTTATCCTGTTTTTGATCTCAGGAATTTCTGCAAGGGTTTTATGGTATTCAGGTACCAGGAAGTGAGGGTCATATCCAAATCCCTCTGTTCCACGAGGAGTATCCACTATCTCTCCCTCTATCTCTCCCCTGAATGAGTAGATCTCACCACTTGGCTTTGCAAGGGTAATCACACACACAAACTTAGCTCTTCTGTCCTCTACTCCTACCAGTTCCTTCACTAACTTCTCATTGTTAGTGGCATCTGTAGCATTCTCACCAGAGTATCTGGCTGAATACACTCCAGGAGCTCCATCTAGTGCTTCTACGCACAGTCCAGAATCGTCTGCAATTGCAGGCATATCTAAGAATTTTGATATCTCAAGAGCCTTTTTAGCTGAATTTGCTTCAAAGGTATCTCCATCCTCTACTACCTCTGGGATCTCTACTCCATCCTGAATAGACAGTATCTCTACATCAAAACCTTCAAAGATAGACGATATCTCCTTTATCTTCTTCTTATTTCCAGTAGCCAGAAATACCTTTTTTATTCCGTCCATTCTTACTTGCTCCCTTCCTCGATTGCCTTATTCTGCATCTCAACAAGTTCCTTGATTCCCTGCTCTGCAAGGTCAAGCATAGCATTTAATTCAGCTCTGGTATAAGTCGCTTCCTCTCCAGTTCCCTGAACCTCTACATACTCTCCGTCGGCGTTCATGATTACATTCATGTCCACCTGGGCTGCTGCATCCTCAGTATACTTAAGGTCGATCATAGGCTTGTCGTCTACAATTCCCACACTGATAGCCGCTACATTGGAAAGGATTGGGTTTTCAGGTAGCTTCCCCTCAGCTATAAGCTTATTTACAGCTAGTGCCAGTGCTATGAATCCCCCTGTTATAGAGGCTGTTCTAGTTCCACCATCTGCCTGGATTACATCACAGTCAACGGTGATACTTCTCTCTCCAAGCTTTTCAAGGTCGATGCAGGCTCTCAGGGATCTACCAATAAGTCTCTGGATTTCCATAGTTCTTCCAGAAAGCTTCCCCTTAGCTGCCTCTCTTATATTTCTATCCTCTGTTGCTCTTGGAAGCATGGAGTACTCGGCTGTTACCCATCCTCTTCCTTTATTTCTTAAAAATGGAGGTAGTTTTTCACTTACAGATGCAGTACATATTACCTTTGTATTCCCCATCTCTATAAGTACAGATCCTTCTGCGTGCATTGTGAATCCAGTTGTGATTCTCGCCTCTCTAAGTTGATCTAAAGATCTGCTATCCTCTCTTAAAAATTCCATTAAACTTCCTCCTCTTTTATCTTACCAAATTGTGTCTCGTATAGCTTTTTATAGATACCATCCTGAGCCAGAAGCTCGTAGTGGTTTCCTACTTCCTTTATCTCTGCCTTCTCCATAACCACTATCTTGTCAGCATTGATTATGGTTGATAGTCTGTGAGCTATTACAAATGTTGTTCTTCCTATCATCAGCTTATCCAGGGCATCCTGAACCAGTCTCTCAGACTCGGTATCCAGGGCACTTGTTGCCTCATCCAAAATCATTATCTGCGGATTCTGTATAAGGGCTCTGGCGATGGCTATCCTCTGCTTCTGTCCTCCAGAAAGAAGGGCTCCCCTTTCTCCTACTTCAGTATTAAATCCATTTTCAAACTCCATGATGAAGTCATAGGCATTTGCCATCTTAGCAGCCTCGATTACCTCCTCTGGAGTTGCGTTATCTCTTCCATAGGATATATTTGATGCTATAGTCCCGCTAAAGAGGAAGGTCTCCTGAGGTACTATACCTATATGCCTTCTGTAATCCTTTAGGGAGTAGTTCTTTGTATCCACACCATTTATCTTTATAGATCCGCTTGTTGTCTCATAGAATCTTGGTATAAGGTTCACAAGGGTACTCTTACCACTTCCACTCTTACCCACAAGGGCAACTACCTCTCCAGGCTTTACATTTAAGTTAAAGTCCTTTATGGCAGGTTCCGTTCCATTCTCATAGGTGAAGTTAAGGTTTTCAAAGGAGATACTCTTTACATTTGAGTCAAACTCAACCTTCTCTCCATGGTAGTCCTTTTCCAGTTCCTCATCCAAGATCTCTATTACTCTGTCTGCAGAGGGAAGCATCTCCTGAAGCTCATTGTTTCTCTTAACCAGCTTCTTGATAGGACTCTGCATAAGTCCAAGAGCTGTTACAAAGGATACAAGATCTCCTGGAGTAAGAGTCGCTTTTACTACTACCAGGTATCCACCATAACCTGCCACAAGGGCTACCATCACAGTTCCAAGTATTTCATTTATAGGTGAAACCTTGGCCTTTATCTTTTTTGTTC
>CAYSGC010000263.1:0-3384 GCA_964430145.1 uncultured Fusobacteriaceae bacterium
ATGAGGTTTGTGATATCCAGGTGATGAGAAGATAAAGGAAAACTAAAAAGCAACGCTACGTTGCATCCTGGTAGTCAGTAGTAACACTCATTGCTTAACTTAATTTTTTTATAAATTCTATCCTTTCCTTAACAATAAAAAAAGATCCTAAACCCCATTGGGTTTAGGACCTCAATTAAAATAACTGAATACCAAATATCATCGATAGCTGTTTTAGATCGTCGCTTCCTCTCCTGTCATCATCCACCTTGGTTATAGAGTAGAGTAGCTCCGCTTGGAATAACAGGAATTCAACTCCTGCTCCTGCTCCAAAGTAGTAACTCCCATCTGGGCTTGATCCGCTCACATCATCTCTGGTATAGAGAACCTTACCGACCTTACCTACAAGGTAGGGCTTTATTCCAACGGGAATAATGTTATACCTTGCCATTAAGTAAGCTGGAACAGTTTCCATATTAGCACCGCTTGTCTTACCGTTATATGCAATACCTGCACCGATATCCAAGAGCACTAAGGACTGCTTTACCTCAAAACCTATTGTCGGAGCATAGCTGTCAAAGGATGTATCCCTTCCATTGTAATCCCCTGAGTTGGTGATTCCTCCAATCCTCAGGTGCCCGTCTACAGCAAGTGCCGACAGAGACATCACTACAAACAAAACTGCAACTAACTTCTTCATCTTCTTCTCCCCCTAGTATCTTTTATTAGTAACTCATGGATTCTATCACTTTAATATGATGCTTTGGTGATGCTACTCTCCAATCTTCTTGGGCTTAATCCACTCACTCTTCTTCCCCTGATTGTAGTTAGCCTCAAAGTTATCCTTATACTCTAGGAACCTCTCTTCCTTGATTGCCTCTCTGGCACCATTCATCATCTTTATGAGGAAGTGAAGGTTGTGGTATGTAGCCAGCTTCAGACCAAGCATCTCTCCCGCTTTAAAGAGGTGTCTTATATATGCCCTTGTAAAGTTCTTACATACATAACAGTCACAGTCCTCATCTAGAGGTCTTGGATCCTCAGCGTAGGCAGCATTCTTTATAACAAGTCTACCATACTTTGTAAATACAGTTCCGTGTCTTCCTATTCTAGATGGCTGTACACAGTCCATCATATCTATTCCAGACTCCACAGCTTCAAGCATGTCGATAGGCTCTCCCACACCCATAAGGTATCTAGGCTTATCCTCTGGCAGCTTCTCCACTATGTAGTCAAGTATCCTGTACATATCCTCTCTAGGCTCTCCTACAGCAAGGCCTCCCACAGCATAACCTGAGAAGTGCTCATCCATCTCCATAAGCTCATTCATACTCTTCTCTCTCAGGTCCTCATAGATTCCACCCTGAACTATTGCGAAAAGGCCCTGATCCTCTGGTCTCTTGTGAGCGTCGATACACCTCTTAGCCCATCTTGTGGTTCTCTCGATAGACGGGATAAGATACTCTCTCGATGACATCCCTGGAGGACACTCATCAAATAGCATAACTATATCCGATCCAAGGTTGTTCTGGATATTTATTGATTTTTCAGGAGAGATAAACTGCTTGGAACCATCGATGTGGGATCTGAACTCCACTCCCTCCTCCTTTATCTTTCTGATCTCTCCCAGACTGAATACCTGAAACCCCCCGCTGTCTGTAAGGATCGGCTTATTCCAGTTCATGAAGTTATGAAGCCCCCCGAACTTACCTATAAGCTCATCCCCTGGTCTCAGGAATAGGTGGTAGGTATTTCCTAGTATGATCTGAGCTCCTAGCTCTGCTACCTCCTCCGGGTTCATAGTCTTAACTGTAGCCTGAGTTCCCACAGGCATAAATACAGGAGTTTCTACCTCACCGTGGGGAGTCATCACCTTTCCTGCTCTTGCTTTTCCATTTTTATGTTGTAACTCATAGGTTACAGGTAACTTTTTTGACATTTATCCTCCTTGCCTTTGAATCCTAATTACATCCTTTATCGATGAAAGGTGCTTTAATAGTTTTTCATAATCTTCTTTTTTAGATATTTCTATTGTAAACTTTATATTTATAAAACGATCCAGCCCCTTAGGTATGAGGTTGGAGTTTACTCCTATTACATTTATCTTATGGTTGGCTATGATAGACACCAGATCCATGAGGATGTTTGGCCTGTCCACCACAAAGGTATTGAAGCTAAACTGGTACTTGTTGAGCTTCTTCTCGATGATGGTTTCATCCCAGTTTACATCTATTTCCCTGGCAGGATCGCTCTTTACCATTCCAGCATAGTTTTTACAGTCCCTTCTGTGAACGGCAATCCCTGCTCCCTTGGTGATATAACCGCCGATATCATCTCCTGGAAGGGGGGTGCAGCACTTGGCAAACCTTATAAGGGTGTTGTCCAGTCCCGCCACAACAACTCCAAAGTCGTTCTTCTTTCCGCTGCTCTTCTCCCTCTTTGTCTCAGAGAGAGCCTCAATATCTATCTCCTTGGTAACTTCAGGTTTAAACCTTCCTGCAAGAACCTCAGCCTTACTTCTGCTCTCGGCTATTCTAAAATAGAGGTCTTCCTTGTTCTGAATACTGTGTCTGTCCAGATATTTGGCCAGAACCTCACTGGACTCAAACTCCTTCATTGTTACTCCAACCTTGGAAAGTTCCTTCTCCAGAGTATCCATTCCGATCTTGACATTTTCATCAAACTTCTTTTCCTTGATCCATCTACGTATCTTATTCTTGGAGCTCTGGGTTACAACTATATCCAGCCAGTCACTTCCGGGACCCTTGGCGTTTTTAGAGGTAATTACCTCTACCCTGTCTCCATTTTGAAGCTTGTAGTCAATGGGAACAATCTTATCATTTACCTTGGCTCCCACACACTTATATCCAATCTCCGTATGGATATGGAAGGCAAAGTCAAGGGGAGTGGCTCCCTGAACCAGCTCCACAACATCTCCCTTAGGGGAAAATACAAATACAGTTTCCTGAAGGATATCTCCGGTCACCGTCTTCACAAACTCCTCTGAGTTGTCTGCCTCCTGCTGCCACTCATTTATCTGCTTCAGCCATGAGTAAACCATATCCTTCTTTCCAACCTTGGACTTTTCCTTATAGCTCCAGTGGGCAGCTACCCCGTCCTCAGCTACATTGTGCATCTCCTGGGTACGGATCTGAACCTCTATAAACTTACCCAAAGGCCCCACAAGGGTGGTATGGATCGACTGGTAGCCGTTGGATTTAGACACCGCTATATAATCCTTAAACCTTCCAGGTACAGGTTTGTAGTTGCTGTGGAGTATCCCCAGGGTGTTGTAGCAGTCACCCTCGGTTTCCACGATAACTCTAAGGGCTATAAGGTCATATATCTCGTCAAACTCCTTGCCCTTTTCATACATCTTCTTATAGATACTGTAGAAGTGCTTTG
>CAYSGC010000264.1:0-3382 GCA_964430145.1 uncultured Fusobacteriaceae bacterium
TTTTAAATGACGCTCAAGGCCAATAATTACAAAGACTACGGCACCTGGTGGATCCATAAACTAGCCCTTGTTTTTAAAGGATTTGTAGAAAAAAAGTGTTGACCAAGAAAAAAACCTCTGATATAATATTCAAGTTATAAATAATTAGAAAAAAATTATTTTTTAAAAATTAGAAGAGGAGGGGAAAAATGCCTACTATTAACCAATTAGTAAAGAGAGGAAGAAAATCTCTTGAAGAGACTAAAAAGTCACCAGCGTTACAAGGTAACCCGCAAAGAAGAGGAGTATGTGTAAGAGTATATACATCAACTCCAAAGAAACCAAACTCAGCCCTAAGAAAGGTAGCTAGAGTAAAGCTTACTAACGGAATCGAAGTAACTTGTTACATTCCTGGAGAGGGACACAACCTACAGGAGCACTCTATCGTACTTGTTAGAGGAGGAAGAACAAAAGACTTACCAGGAGTTAGATATAGAGTAATCAGAGGAGCACTAGATACAGCTGGTGTTGCTAACAGAAAGAAATCTAGATCTAAGTACGGAGCAAAAAAAGGATAATTATCGGGAGGTGAACTAAAAAATGTCAAGAAGAAGAGCAGCAGTAAAAAGAGATGTATTACCTGATTCAAGGTATGGAGATAAGCTTGTAACTAAGTTTATAAACTCAATCATGTTAGATGGAAAGAAGTCACTAGCGGAGACTATTTTCTATGGAGCAATGGATATGATTCAAGAGAAGACTGGACAGGACGGATACGAAGTATTCACTACAGCTATCGCGAACATTAAGCCACAGGTAGAGGTTAGATCAAGAAGAATTGGTGGAGCTACTTACCAGGTACCAGTAGAAGTAAGAACTGACAGACAGCAGACTCTAGCACTTAGATGGCTAACAGCTTACACAAGAGCTAGAAAAGAGTATGGTATGATCGAGAAGCTTGCAGCTGAGCTAATTGCAGCAGCAAACAACGAGGGAGCTACTATCAAGAAGAAGGAAGATACTTACAGAATGGCTGAAGCTAACAGAGCTTTCGCACACTACAAGTGGTAATATCTTAAATTGAGATAGAGAAGTTTATATATTTAAGGAGGAAAACCCGCAATGGCTAGAAAAGTTTCTTTAGATATGACTAGAAACGTTGGAATCATGGCCCACATCGATGCTGGTAAGACTACGACTACTGAGAGAATCCTACTTTATACTGGAATCACTCACAAGATCGGAGAGGTACACGACGGTGGAGCTACAATGGACTGGATGGAGCAAGAGCAGGAGAGAGGAATCACTATCACTTCAGCAGCAACTACTTGTTTCTGGGCAGGTCACAGAATCAACATCATCGATACTCCAGGACACGTGGACTTTACTGTAGAGGTAGAGAGATCACTTAGAGTACTTGATGGTGCAGTAGCAGTATTCTCAGCGGTTGACGGAGTTCAGCCACAGTCTGAGACTGTATGGAGACAGGCAGACAAGTACGGAGTACCTAGAATGGCTTTCTTCAACAAGATGGACAGAGTAGGAGCAGACTTTGATATGTGTGTAAACGACATCAAAGAGAAGCTTGGATCTAACCCTGTACCTATCCAAATTCCAATCGGAGCAGAGGAAGAGTTTGAAGGTGTAATCGATCTTATCGAGATGAAGGAGATCGTATGGCCTCTAGATACAGAAACTGGTCAGGACTTCACAGTTCAAGAGATCAGAGCTGAATTAGCTGACAAGGCTGAGGAAGCTAGAAACTTCATGATCGAATCTATCGTAGAGACTGACGACGATCTAATGGAGAAGTTCTTCGGTGGAGAGGAAATCACTGTTGAAGAGCTTAAGGCAGCACTTAGAAAGGCTACAATCGCAAACGAGATCGTACCTGTAACTTCAGGAACAGCGTTCAAGAACAAAGGTGTACAGCCACTTCTTGATGCAATCGTAGACTTCATGCCATCTCCAATCGATATCGGTGCTACTAAAGGTACTGATATGAAGAACACTGAAGTAGCTATGGAAAGAATGCCTGGAGATGACCAGCCATTCTCAGCACTTGCATTCAAAATCATGACTGACCCATTCGTAGGAAAGCTTGCTTTCTTCAGAGTTTACTCTGGAACTATCGAGAAGGGAACTACAATTCTTAACTCGACTAAAGGTAAGAAGGAAAGAATGGGAAGAATCCTTCAGATGCACGCAAACAACAGAGAGGAACTTGACATAGTTTACTGTGGAGATATCGCAGCAGCGGTAGGTCTAAAGGAAGCTACTACAGGAGATACTCTTTGTGATATGGACGCTCCAATCGTACTTGAGAGAATGGAGTTCCCTGAGCCAGTAATCGCAGTAGCTGTTGAGCCTAAGACGAAAGCTGACCAGGAGAAGATGGGAATCGCTCTTGCAAAGCTTGCAGAAGAGGATCCTACATTCAGAGTTCACACTGACGAGGAAACTGGTCAGACTATCATCTCAGGAATGGGAGAACTTCACCTAGATATCCTAGTTGACAGAATGAAGAGAGAGTTTAAGGTAGAATCAAACGTAGGTAAGCCACAGGTTGCTTACAGAGAGACTATCACAACTTCAGTTGACCAAGACACTAAGTACTCTAAGCAGTCTGGTGGTAGAGGTCAGTATGGTCACGTTAAGATCACTGTTTCTCCAAACCCTGGAAAAGGATTTGAGTTTGAGAACAAAGTAACTGGTGGAGCAATCCCTAGAGAATACATCCCTTCAGTAGAGAAAGGATGTAAGGAAGCTCTTGAGTCTGGAGTTGTAGCTGGATACCCTATGGTAGACGTTAAAGTAACTCTAAACGACGGATCTTTCCACGAAGTTGACTCATCTGAGATGGCCTTCAAGATCGCTGGATCAATGGCTATGAAGGAAGCAACTGCTAAGTGTAACCCAGTAATTCTTGAGCCTATCTTCAAGGTAGAGATCACTACTCCAGAGGAGTACATGGGAGACCTAATCGGTGACGCTAACTCAAGAAGAGGAATGATCGGTGGAATGACAGATAGAAACGGAGCGAAGATTATCGACGCTAAGATCCCTCTATCTGAGATGTTCGGATACGCAACTGACCTAAGATCAAAGTCACAGGGAAGAGCAACTTACGCAATGGAGTTCTCTGAGTACACTCCAGTACCTGCATCTGTACAGAAGCAGATTAAAGAGGAGAGAGGAAAGTAATTTCCCCAACCTTTTAAAAATTAACCGGGACCTCGCAGGAGGCTCCGGTACCTATAAATTAAATGTTCCCCAGAGGAACAAAACTAATATTATCAGGAGGAATTTTCAATGGCTAAGGCAAAATTTGAAAGAAGTAAACCGCACGTTAACATCGGAACTATCGGACACGTTGACCACGGTAAGACAACTACAACAGCAG
>CAYSGC010000265.1:0-3377 GCA_964430145.1 uncultured Fusobacteriaceae bacterium
TTTACAGCCTATACCACAGCCCTTGTGGAGAGAGATGATAAGAAGATCTACTCCATCCTGGCCCTGGATGAGGAGATAAACGATATCAGGGACAGCGTTGTAAAAAATGTAATAGAGCTTATGAAGGAGTCCCCGGACAATGTAGAGTTTGGAAACCTTCTCCTGCTGTCTACAAAAAAATATGAAAGAATTTCAGATAAAATTATGCAACTGGGGAAGAGTTTGGTATATAATGTTAGTGGAGATAACCTTAGAAAGCAGGAGTTAATAAAGAAGAACTAGAGGAAAGGTTCGAAATCTGGGAGGAAATATGAAGGTACTAATAGTAGAGGATGACATAGAGATACAACAACTGGTAAGCTACTTCTTTAAGAAGGAGGGGTATGAGGTTGAAACGGTGGGAGATGGTTTAGAGGGGCTTAAGAAAATTAAATCCTTTAAGCCTGAGCTGGTGATACTTGACATAATGCTCCCCAGCCTTGACGGGAAGAACTTTACTAAGATCGTAAGGGATCTTCCAGAGGAGTACGGAACTCCTGTAATAATAATGCTTACAGCTAAGACGGAGATCGAGGATGTATTAGAGGGCCTTGAGATAGGAGCCAACGACTATATGAAGAAGCCCTTCGACCCGAGGGAACTGCTTCTGAGAGCAAGGAAGCTCATCTCTGGTGAGAAGAGGGAGAGCAAGAAGTTTACCTTTGCCGGGGTAGTTATAGACGATGACAGGCACCAGGTCACTGAAGATGGTGTGGAGATAGATCTCTCAAAAAAGGAGTATGACCTCCTGTATCTACTATTCAAAAATCAGGGAATAGTATTATCCAGGGAAAAGATCCTGGATAAGGTATGGAACACAAGCTACTATGCAGGGGACAGATCTGTAGATATCTATATCTCAAAACTAAGGGAAAAGCTTAAGAGTATCTCCAAAAATATACGTACAGTGAAGGGAGTTGGGTACAAATTAGAAGAAAGGAGATAATAACTCTATTACTGATATTGTTTTTAGAGGCAATTTTTATAAGAAGCAATATAATGAGGCTCTCGGATCTACACGGGGAACTGGCCAAGAGGACCCTCAAGGAGGACAGCAGCCTTATTGAAAATCTTTTGAAGATAAGTGATACAGAGGAGCAGTTTCACTCCTACCTCAAGGATGTGGACAAGAGGGTGACCATCATACAGCTGGATGGAAAGGTTATCTATGACTCCATGATGTATGAGCTAGAGGAGAGCATGGATTACCACAGTAAGAGACCTGAGGTTCTGGAAGCTCTTGAAAAGGGCACAGGCTTCGATATCAGATACAGCAATACCCTTAAGAATATGAGGGCCTACTACAGTGTGGTTACAAGGGACTCAGACGGAGAGGATTACATAGTGAGGACCTCCCTTAATTATGAAAGGGAGTACAGTGAGATAAAGAGGATACTCCTCTATGAGCTGCTCTTCTTCCTGACCCTTAATATATTTATATATTTTTGTTACAAGAACTATCTCAAGGGGCACCTCTTCCTGAAGATAGAGGAGATCAGAAAAACTCTGGAGGAGGGAGCAGAGGTCACAGATATCTACTCCAAGGGAGATCTTTGGATCTCTGAGTTCTGGAAGATAGTAAGCGAGTGGCAGAAAACAAATCTCGAGAATATGAAGCAGCTGGAGCTGGACAAGGAGAGGCTCAAGAGGATCATCTCCAGTGTGGATATGTCTATCCTCCTTATAGATGAAAGCCTCAATACGGTGATGAAAAACGATGCCCTAAACTTTCTCTACAGAGGGGGGGATCAGCTTCCCTACTACAGAGAGGTTAAGCACATTGAGATTATAGACATAATTAAAAAGTGTGTGGATAAAAAGGTATCCCTCAAGGAGGAGGTATATATATCGGAGCTGAAGAAATACCTTCTTGTGGCGGTGAAGTATCTGAAGCTGAATAAGCAGTATATCCTCACAGTGAAGGATATAACCAGAAACAAGGAGATGCTGGAGGTACAGAAAAACTTCATCAGCAATATCAGCCATGAGCTCAAGACACCCCTTACCAATATAAAGGGATATCTCATAGCCTTGGAGGATGCTCCCGGTGAGATGAAGGACTACTTCCTAAATGTGGCTAAAAATAATGTGGATAAACTGGAAAACATAACCATGGATTTCCTCAATATATCCAAGCTGGAGAACTCCAGGGTGGTTAACCTTACCCCGGTTTCCTTTGAGAAGCTCAAGGGGGATGTGGAGAGAAGTATAGACGGTATCCTAACCAAGAAGAATGGTAGAGCAATATACTCTGTGAACCTCTTGGATGAGAATGGCTATATGAAGGTAGATTTTGATAAGTTTACAACTATACTTAAGAACCTCATGGAGAATGGAGTTATCTATAATGACAAGGAGGAACCAGTTGTAAAGGTTGATATTATGGAGCTCTACGACCACTACAAGGTGACTGTAACAGATAACGGAATGGGGATACCTGAGACCGAGACGGATAACATCTTTGACAGGTTTTACCGGGTGGATAAAGCCAGAACCAGTAATGTGGCCGGAACGGGGCTGGGACTTTCCATAGTGGCGGAGATGATCGACATACTGGGAGGAAAGTTGAAATTAAAATCTGAAGAGGGGAAGGGGAGTACCTTTACCTTTACAATGTTAAAATAATCAGCTTTTTTAAGCTGATTATTTTTATTGTTAAGGGAAGTATAGAATTTATTAAGAAAATTTCATGAAATAATGGGTGTTTCAACTGATTGTCAGGATGCAGATTCATGTTGCTTTTTATTTGGATAAATCCTGACAGGCTCTAGGAAGAAGGATTTTTTAAAAGATATTTTTGGCTTAAAAAGTGAAAAAGTATGTTGATTATATCAATGGTTGGGAGAAAAAAGGTGTTATTATCTACGGCAGAGGAGGAAAGTTAAGAAAAAGGGCTCTGCAGGAGAGGGGGGACATGAGGGTAGTAAAAAAAAGACAAATATTATACTCTTAAATATCATGAAAAGATAATATAAAAAAAAGATGGTAACCATATATAAAAAAGAGATATTCTTTTTGGGTAAAAGGGACTATAATTCGCTGTCAATTTAAATTTTTCAAAAAAGGAAGGGATAAAATGTGTATAAGTTAGATCAAAGAAAAACGCCAATATTCAGTGTATTAAAGGATGTATATGTAGGAAGAGGGGTAGTTCCCTTTCATGTTCCAGGCCATAAGAATGGTAGGGGAGTAGAGGAAGAGTTTTATAAGTTTATGGGGGAAAACCCGTTTAAAATAGATGTTACAATCTTTGAGATGGTGGATGGTCTCCACAATCCAAAATCACATATAAAAAAAGCTTTAGAGCTTACAGCTGATGCCTATGGTGCAGAGGAGAG
>CAYSGC010000266.1:0-3377 GCA_964430145.1 uncultured Fusobacteriaceae bacterium
TCTTAAAAAAAGTTAAAAATAAATCTAAAATCAACATTGCAAACCTCTTTTCTGTAAGTTGTATAAAACTATTATATCCTATATCCCCTATAAATGCCACTCCTCTACCCTTAGAAAAACCTTATACCGTTTCTTGACTTGGATGGTATAGAATGCTAGAATATATAGTGTTTAATAGTTGATTTAGTAAATGAAAGAGACCCCTTAGGGGAGTTATGAGGTGATATTTTGAAGATAATTTCTTTTGATCTCGACGGTACGCTCCTTAGAGATAATAAAACAGTATCTGATTTTTCGAAAAATGTTCTTTTAAAGTGCAGAGAGGCAGGGAAAACACTGATCTTTAACAGTGCCAGACCCCCAAGACTGATATACGAGGTTCTTCCAGAGGAGTTTCACGGAGATATAATCATCTCCTCCAACGGAGCCCTTATCAACAAGGGAGAGGAAACCATGTTTAAAAACTTTATCTCCCCTGAGGATACAAGGATGATAATAGACTACCTAGAATCCAACCACCCAAATGTGTATTTCTCTGTGGAGCAGGGAAGGGACAGCTACACCTCCTTCTATGATGAGACCTACAACGCGGAGATGTTTGCTATAAAAGTGGATTTCAGGGAGGTTGACCTAAAGGGAACCCCGAAGTTCCTTGTTAGGGTAGGTGCTATGACCGAGGAGGGGTTGGAGAGGTTTATCCAGATTCTTCCAGAGTCATGCACCTTCCTCAGAACAGACGGAGGAGAGTTTGCTCAGATAATGGCCAGCGGAAACACAAAACTCAGCGGTATAAAGAAGATAGTGGATATGAAAAACTACCATATTAATGATGTAATAGCCTTTGGAGATGACCACAACGACTTTGAGATAATAAGGGATTGTGGCGTTGGAGTGGCCATGGGAAATGCCGAGGCTGCCATCAAGGAAGTAGCAGACCACATTACCCTTACCAATGAAGAAGACGGAGTGGCTAAGTTCCTCTTTGAAAATGTCATAGGAGCTTAAAAAGCAAGGTGACGTGCATCCCTATAATAGGCTGGGGCACTCATTGCTTCAGTTAGTTTTTTTATAAGCCCTACACTCTCCCTAATAAAAAAGCAGCTTGCCAAGCTGCTTTTTTATTTAGAAACATTCCCATATCATTTAAAGGATAGGCGTAGTTTTCCGGTATTACTCTATTAATTAATGTAAAAAGGAGAAGGTTTTATGGGATTAATAGAGCAGCTGCACAGAGAACACAATGAGATACGGCTACACCTGAAGAAGATCCAGGTAAACGATGATATCGAGATCTTAAACCAGCACTTCAGCGAGCTAAAGAGGGTGCTTATCTCCCACCTCATTACAGAGGACAATGAACTCTACCCGGCTCTCAGAAGCCTTCAGACAACGGAAAAGATATCCAACTCCTTTGAGGAGGAGATGGGAAGGATATCAAGTGATATAATGGATTTCTACGCTAAGTATAAGTATGAGTTTAAGGGGGAAAACTTTAGAGGGGATGCCGGCGGGATAATAGATAAACTCATCTACAGGATTGCCAAGGAGGAGAGGGAACTCTATCCAGCCTTTAAAAGATATTTTCCAAATAAATAGAGGAGGGGCCACGAGGCTCCTCCTCTTTCTATACTAACTTTAAAAATGTAGTTGCAAAGTAGAAATAGATCAAGAGAGAGATTGTATCTACTATGGTGGTTATAAGAGGCGCTGCCATTATAGCGGGATCTAATTTCAGTGTCTTTGCTATAATTGGAAGGGTTCCCCCTATTGTCTTAGCTGTAGTTACTGTAAAAACAAGTGTGGAACACACAACCATAGCTACCATTGGATCTATCTTCTCAAAGAAAGCCAGCCTCAGGAAGTTTGCTGTTGCAAGTCCCAGTCCCACAAGGATTCCCACCCTCATCTCCTTAAAGATTATTCCAGGCAGATCCCTCTTCTCTATCTCTCCCAGGGCAAGGCCCCTTATTATAAGGGAGGAAGCCTGAGATCCTGCATTTCCTCCTGTATCCATAAGCATGGGGATAAAGGCCGCCAGGATAACAGCATTTTCAAGAACCTCCTCATACCTTCCTATCACCCTCCCAGTAAGGGTAGCTGATATCATGAGTACAAAGAGCCATACAATCCTGTGCTTTGCCAGGCTGAATATCCCTGTTTTCTTGTACTCAGTTTCCATAGGCTCCATGGCATTCATCTTCTGGATATCCTCTGTATTTTCCTCTTCCAGGGCATCAATAACGTCATCTACAGTGATCACCCCTACCATCTTTCCCTCCACGTCCACTACAGCCACAAGGTCCAGGTCATACTTCTTAAAAGCCTTGATTACATCCTCCTGGTCGTCTACAGTTTTTACTGTAACCGGAAACCTCTCCATAAGGTCTCCCACTACCTCATCCTCCTTGGCAAGGACTATATCCTTGAGGCTCAGTACCCCCTCGAGCTTCTTTGTCCTGTCTGTGATGAAGCAGGTGTTGATGCTGACACTCTCCCTTCCTAGAGATCTTATCACATCCAGGGCTTCCCTCACTGTCATGGATTTCTTCAGCACCATAAATTCCACAGTCATAAGGGAACCTGCTGAATCTTCCGGATACTTTAAGAGTTTATTGATATTGCTTCTTCTCTCCGTGGGAGTAAGCTTCAACACCCTCTTTACCACATTGGCAGGCATCTCCTCCAGAAAATCTACGATATCATCCAGGAAGAGACTGTTTATCACATTCTCCACCTCTCCCTCACGGATATTTTCAACCAGATACTGCTGCCTCTCAACCTCCATATAGGAAAAGACATCTGCCGCTCTGTTCTTCTCCAGAAGTCTAAAAACAATTAAAAGATCCTCCTTATCCATCTCCTCCAGCATATTTGCTATGTCCGGGGAGTTCATCTCCTTCAGGTGATCTTTTAACTCTAAAAACCTTCTCTCATCTAATAGTCTTTTTACCATAATCTGCTCCTTCTTCTGAGAAGCACGGGATCGGACCACGGCTTCTCAAACGCGTATTTTTTTCTATAGGTACTTTATCTGTGCATCTACCGGCGCCCTCCATGGCCCTCACCTCCATTCATTAATTGTCTGTTCAGTATAATTTTAACCTCAATTTTTATTATCGCCAACTTATTTAGTATTAAATATAATTAAGGTCAACTTGAAGAGTATAGCAGATTTCTCCTCCACAGAGACATTAATTTTAGCTTAGATTCTTTTTAAGGTTTAAGAGACGGAATCTTTTGACAGCTCCTAAGTTAGTTCTTAGTATCTTTTTTGAATATTAAGATGTTTTTTTGATTTAAATGTATTTTTATCGAAAAACTAATTGACACCTCCTCTGAAAGGTGCTATACTCTTAATGTAAGCAATGGAAGTGGAT
>CAYSGC010000267.1:0-3349 GCA_964430145.1 uncultured Fusobacteriaceae bacterium
GCCCAGAAGAGGGTGGTAACTGAGATATATAAGGACCTCAACCAGGGAAGGATAACAAACAGGCTGATCCAGGGAGATGTTGGAAGCGGAAAAACCATGGTGGCCATGATAGTCCTCCTATATATGGTGGAAAATTCCTACCAGGGAGTGATGATGGCTCCTACGGAGATCCTGGCTGTACAGCAC
Source organism: uncultured Fusobacteriaceae bacterium (assembly GCA_964430145.1). Taxonomy (GTDB): domain Bacteria; phylum Fusobacteriota; class Fusobacteriia; order Fusobacteriales; family Fusobacteriaceae; genus Propionigenium. The sequence goes on from CAYSGC010000267.1 coordinate 187, forward strand.
TACCTCTCCATAGGAAGGATCTTTGAAAGGATGGGAATTAGAACAGCTCTCCTTACCGGTAGTGTAAAGGGAAAGGCCAAGGAGAAGCTCCTTGAGGAGATAAAAGAAGGACAGGTGGATATAGTCATAGGGACCCACGCCCTTATAGAGGACAATGTGGAGTTTCATAAGCTAGGACTCATCGTGATAGATGAGCAGCACAGGTTCGGAGTAGTCCAGAGGAAGAAGCTCCGGGAGAAGGGGGTCCTGGCGAACCTTCTGGTTATGAGTGCTACCCCCATACCGAGATCCCTTGCTCTCAGCATCTACGGAGACCTGGATGTGTCTGTAATAGATGAGCTTCCCCCGGGAAGAAAGCCCATAAAGACAAAGTGGATAGACAATGAGCCGGATCTGGAGAAGGCCTATACATTTATAGAGAAGCAGCTGGCCAAGGGAAGGCAGGCGTACTTTGTGGCTCCCCTAATAGAGGAGAGTGAAAAGATGGCCACCAAGTCAGCCACTGAACTCCACAGGGAGATAGAGGAGAGATTCAGCAACTACAAGGTGGGAATCCTCCACGGAAGGATGAGGAACTCCGAGAAGGATGAGATCATGGGGGAGTTTAAGGAAAACAATATCCAGATAATGGTATCCACTACAGTTATAGAGGTAGGGGTGAATGTTCCCAACGCCACAGTGATGGTGATAAGCAGTGCTGAGAGGTTTGGGTTGTCAGCCCTTCACCAGCTAAGGGGAAGGATTGGAAGGGGGGAGCATGCATCCTACTGCTTCCTGCTGTCAAACACTGAAAACGACACCTCTAAATCCAGACTCAGAGTTATGGAGGAAACCATAGATGGTTTTGAGATAGCAGAGGAGGATCTGAGGCTGCGTAAATCGGGAGAGGTCTTCGGAACCAAGCAGAGCGGAGTAAGTGATCTTAAATTTGTGGATATAGTTCATGATGTAAAAACCATAAAGATGGTGAGGGATCTCTCCAGGGATTACCTCAAGGAGAACCTTGGAAGGATTGAGAATATCTACCTCAAGGAAGATATAAAGAGAAAGTTTACGAGCATAGAAAATAATTAGGAGGAAGAGATGCAGATTGAAAGTTATCTAAGGAGATTAGTAGAGATGGAGGGATCCGATCTTCACATAAAGGTGGGAAGTTTTCCAGTTGTCAGGGTAAATGGAAAGCTGAACTTTCTGGGGGAGGAGAAGCTGACCCTCAACGATGTAAATGAGCTATTAGGACCTCTTATAGATGAGGAGAGAAAGGCTGATATAGATAAGCATATGGCCAGTGACTTCTCCTACTCTATAAATGGAGTGGCAAGGTTCAGGATGAACCTTTCCCTTCAGAGGGGGACCTACATGCTGGTTGCCAGGGTAATCCCAAGCGAAGTTCCGGACCTTGATAACATGAACCTTCCCAAGGTGCTGAGAAAGGTTATCCATGAAAAAAATGGAATCATCCTTGTAACTGGAGCTACAGGAAGCGGAAAGTCCACAACGGTGGCCTCCATGATAAATGAGATAAATAAGACCCAGTCTAAAAATATAATTACAGTGGAGGATCCAATAGAGTTTCTCTACTCGGATCTAATGAGCATGATCTCCCAAAAGGAGCTGGGATCCGATGTTGTGAGCTTTGAAAAAGCCCTGAAGTTTGCCCTGAGACAGGACCCAGATGTAATCTTTATAGGGGAGCTGAGAGACAGAGAGACTGTGGAGGCAGCTCTTAAAGCAGCGGAAACCGGTCACCTTGTAATATCTACCCTGCATACTATAAATGCATATCAGACTGTTTCCAGGATACTGGACCTCTTCCCAGAGGAGAGACACAAGCAGCTGAGATACCAGCTGTCGGAAAGCGTGAGGTCTATTATATCCCAGAGGCTGCTGCCTACATTGGATAACAAAAGGGTTGCAGTAAATGAGATCCTTATAAATACTCCGGTAATAAAGGAGTGTATCCTTTCAGCAGAGGGAGTGGCTGATATACCTAGGTATCTGGCTGAGGGAAGGACCACCTATGAAACCCAGACCTTTGATCAGGATATAGCTGATAAGTATAAGGAGAAGGTGATCTCCTACGAAACAGCTCTGAAATTTGCCACTGTAAAGAAGGATATAGAGCTCCTAAAGAGGGGGATAAATGTTTCCTCTGTGGCTGATATGTATAACGATATGTTTGAATAAAAATTAAAAATATAGTATAATTACTAGTCTGCCGACCTTAAAATCAGGCAGATTAAATCCCTTGTATTTCAAGGTCTGAAAAGTGAAATATTAAATTTTAAAATTTAAATATAAATTAAAGATGACGGAGGAAAGTGGAAATGAGATTTAGCAAACTATATGTAAAAACTCTAAAAGAGACTCCTAAGGAAGCTGTTGTAGAGAGTCATAAGCTGATGCTTAGATCTAGTATGATCAAGAAGCTGGCAAGTGGAGTGTATACCTACCTTCCCCTTGGGTATAGAGCGCTTAAAAAGGTAGAGAACATAGTAAGAGAAGAGATGGACAGAGCAGGTTCCCAGGAGCTATTCATGCCTGTGCTTCAGCCGGCAGAGATCTGGAAGGAGACTGGAAGATGGGACGCAATGGGACCTGAGATGATGAGACTGAAGGACAGACACGACAGAGATTTCATCCTAGGACCTACCCACGAAGAGGTAATTACAGATATCATCAGAAACGACATATCTTCATACAAGTCGCTGCCTATGAGCCTATACCAGATTCAGACTAAGTTCAGAGATGAGAGAAGACCTAGATTTGGACTGATGAGAGGAAGAGAGTTCCTGATGAAGGATGCTTACTCATTCCACGCAACTGACGAGTGTTTAGATGCCGAGTTTGAAAATATGAGGGAAGCATACTCTAGAATTTTTGAGAGATGCGGACTTAAGTTCAGATCGGTAGAGGCTGATTCTGGAGCTATCGGTGGAAGCGGATCTCAGGAGTTCCACGTACTGGCTGAATCTGGTGAGGATGAGATAATCTACTGTGATACATGTGGGTATGCTGCAAACCTTGAGAAGGCTGAGAGTGTGGCAATGATACCTGAGTATGAGAAGGAGATGAAGGCGGCTGAGCTTATAGATACTCCAAATGTATCTAAGATAGAGGATATCGCTGCTCACCTTGGAATTGAAACATCTCAGACTGTAAA
>CAYSGC010000268.1:0-3300 GCA_964430145.1 uncultured Fusobacteriaceae bacterium
CTCAGCGGGATTCGATCTCTTCTTCGAGGATGAACTCATGGGTAAGTTTAAATCCCAGGGAATATTTAAGGACATCACAGAGCTGAAGGAGTACAACTCAGATTTTAACAATGAGGAGATCTCCCTGAGAGATCCTGACGGCGACTACTCCATGCTGGCAGTTGTACCTGCAGTATTTCTGGTTAATACAGAAGCTCTCGGAGACAGACCATTCCCTAAATCCTGGAGTGATCTTCTGAAGCCGGAGTTCGAAAACTCAGTGAGTCTTCCCGTCTCCGACTTCGACCTGTTTAATGCTATCCTTATCAGCATCTACAAAAACTACGGAGAGGATGGTGTAAAAAAGCTGGGAAGAACACTGCTGCAGAATATGCACCCGTCTCAGATGGTAAAATCAGACAAACTGAAAGTTAATGTACCTGCAGTAACTATCATGCCATACTTCTTCACCAAGATGACTGGACAGGGTGGACCAATGGTTGCCCAGTGGCCAGAGGATGGAGCTGCACTGTCGCCTATCTTCATGCTTACAAAGGAAGAGAAGAGGGATGAGCTCCAGGATCTGGCTAAATTCTTCTCATCAAAGGAAGTGGGAGAGATCCTTTCCCACCAGGGACTATTCCCAAGCATCCATCCAGAGGTGGACAACCACCTGGAAGGTAAGAAGTTCATGTGGGTAGGATGGGACTATATAAAGAATAACGATATTGGAAAGCTGCTAAACCACTGTGAGGAACTGTTCTTCCAGGAAGCTAAGAAATAGACTAATTTTAAGATTATAAAGGAGATCAATATGAATCTGATTACTGTATCTGGTCCTCCCTCAAGTGGAAAGACCTCTCTAATTATAAAAACAATTGAAAACTTAAAATCAAGGGGAATAAAGGTGGGAGTAGTTAAGTTTGACTGTCTCTACACCGATGATGACATCCTATATGAGAAGATAGGGGTACCTGTAAAGAAGGGACTTTCTGCATCTCTTTGTCCCGACCACTACTTTGTTAGTAATATCGAGGAGGTTACCCAGTGGGGTATCAAGCAGGGACTGGACCTTCTTATCACTGAGAGTGCGGGGCTTTGTAACAGATGTTCTCCCTACATCCAGGATATAAAGGCTATCTGTGTTATCGACAACCTCAGTGGTATCAACACTCCAAAGAAGATCGGACCTATGCTCAAGACCGCTGATATAGTTGTAATAACCAAGGGAGATATCGTATCCCAGGCTGAAAGAGAAGTTTTCATGTCCAGGGTAACCTCTGTAAATCCAAGAGCTACAACTATGCATGTTAACGGATTAACTGGTCAGGGAGCTTATGAATTTTCTACCCTTATCTACGATGAGAAGAAGGTAGTTAAGACCCTCAAGGGAAGCAAGTTAAGATTCTCTATGCCATCGGCTCTCTGCTCCTACTGTCTAGGTGAGACAAGAATCGGAGATGAGCACCAGATGGGTAACGTCAGAAAAATAGATTTAGGTGATGAATAATGATGGATAAAACTATGATAAAAAATAATAAAGTAGGGGAGCTTCTTGGGAGATACCCCTTTATAGAGGAGTTCCTAAAGGATCACCTGGTAGATATAGAAGAGGCTTCAGACCTGACCCTGGGAGCATACTTAAACCTTATGGATCCAGAGGTGCTGGAAGAAAAGGCTATTATTCCCGATGAGCTTATAGAGAGTCTTATCTCCTACACAAATCAGATGATAGATTTCCTTGGGCTGGAGGAGGAGAGCGGTGTTCACAGTATCACACTTCTTCCTGGGATCAACAAGCACAAGGTAGGGGAAACCTTTGGAGAGCTTCAGATCAACCGTGGGGAGATCATCTCCATCGTAGGACCTACTGGAAGCGGGAAGAGCAGACTTCTTGCTGATATCGAGTGGGGAGCAAATGGAGATACCCCTACCAAGAGAACAGTTCTTGTTAACGGAGAGCCCATGGATATCGAAAGCAGGTTCTCCAGTGGAAGAAAGCTGGTAGCTCAGCTTTCCCAGAATATGAACTTCGTTATGGACCTTAGTGTAGAGGAGTTTATCGAGCTTCACGCCAAGAGCAGACTGGTGGAAAATGAAGAGGAAGTTATTCAGAAGATATTTAAGAAGGCCAATGAACTGGCTGGAGAGCAGTTTGAACTAACCACTCCAATTACAAGCCTCAGCGGAGGACAATCGAGAGCACTTATGATTGCCGATACTGCTATCCTCAGTACATCACCAATTGTACTTATCGACGAGATAGAGAACGCCGGTATCGACAGAAAGAAAGCCCTGGATCTCCTTGTGGGAGAGGAAAAGATAGTTCTTATGGCTACCCACGATCCTATTCTAGCTCTAATGGGAGACAAGAGGATCATCATAAGCAACGGTGGTATAGACAAGGTCATGGATATCACCGAGAAGGAGAAGTCAATCCTTCATAAGCTGGAAGCTCTGGATGATGTAATCCAGGATATGAGAACAAAGCTTAGATACGGTAAGGACCTGGAAGCAGGTTTCGAAATTAAAAAAGTATAACCCTATAGTCTAATAAAGTAAAAAGGAGAATTAATATGCACGACGGATGTAACGGAAAGTTTGACAATGGAAAGCAGATAGTTGATAAGATCAGAATGATGGGGTTTAACCAGCAGTATATGCCCATCCCCGCTGTATTTCAGTGTAAGGAGTGTGGGGAGATGATCACCATGACTACCTTTGAGTATAAGTGTCCCCACTGCGGTATGGTATATGGAGTAACTCCATGTCATGCCTTCGATCAGGAAAACATAATGCCTGCAGGAATCGACTATTAATTTTTAAAACACCCCTCTATTTGGAGGGGTGTTTTTTCTCTTGAAACTTCTGAAAAAACCTACCTTTTCAACCATTGTATCGCTACAATTTGCATTTCTAAAAATTGACTTTAGCCAAAAGATATTCAATAATCCTATTGTTAAAACAATTCAATTAAGGGGGAAGTTAGGGTATGAAGGAAAACAGATATGTACTAAATAAAAATCTTGCACAGATGTTAAAGGGTGGAGTAATCATGGATGTTACAACTCCTGAGGAAGCTATAATTGCAGAGCAGGCTGGAGCTTGTGCTGTTATGGCTCTTGAGAGAGTACCAGCAGATATCAGAAAGGACGGAGGAGTAGCTAGAGCTTCCGATCCTGAGATGATCAAGGAAATCCAGGCTGCTGTATCAATCCCTGTTATGGCTAAGGTTAGAATCGGTCACTTTGTAGAGGCGCAGATCCTGGAAGCTTTAGAGGTTGACTATATCGATGAGAGTGAGGTACTGACACCTGCAGA
>CAYSGC010000269.1:0-3273 GCA_964430145.1 uncultured Fusobacteriaceae bacterium
TTTGTATATTTTAAATTTTTTGAAATGTTATTTAAAAGAATTTTTTCGGCTTTTTCTTCAAAGAATATACTATTACACCCAGGTAATGAATCATTAGGACTTTGTACAAAGTCATATAATTTATGCTTATCAAAACTAAGGTCTCCAGATAGTGCCATAGGAACAAGAAAGTCACTATTATAATTACCTATAAAATCTAACACAGTTAAATATTCTTTATTATTAAATTTTCTTAAACCTCTACCTAATTGTTGAATATATATGATAGTTGATTCAGTTGGTCTTAGAAAGATAACTTGATTAATACAAGGTATATCAATACCTTCATTAAAAATATCTACTGTAATAATATAATTAATGTTACCTTTTTCAAATTCATTAATTATATATTCACGGTCTTCATGTTTAGTTGTACCAGTAATAGATTTAGCTTTTAAATTTCTTTTTAATAAAGATTCTTCCATTAATTTAGCTTCTCTTACAGACCTAACAAAAATAACGCAAGATAAAAAGTCACCTGAAAAGCTATAAAACTTTGATTTTCCTAATATAAAATTAACTCTATTTTCCCATTCTAGTGCTGTTATATCTTCAGAAGAATTTTCGTCACTAATTCCAAAATATCTAAAAGGTGTAAGAAAGTTATTTTCAAGGGCATCATATAATCTAATCTCATAAGCTATATTATTATTAAAGTAATCTAAAATATCATTGTCATCACTTCTTTCAGGTGTAGCAGTTAAACCTAATAAAAAATTAGGAGTAAAATAAGAAGTAATTTTAGTGTATTCACTTGAAGATATGTGATGTGCTTCATCTATTATTATATAGTCAAAATGTTTTTTAGCAAATGATAATAAATATTTATCCTTTGCTAAAGTTTGCCTTGTAGCAAAAATATAATCTGCATCTAATTCTTTTTTATTTCCTGTATAAAGACCATAAGTTTTAGAAGGAATAATCTTTTTAAAAGATTCCATAGATTTTTTTGCGATTAATTCTCTATGAACTACAAATAATAATTTTTTAGGAGCATAACTCAAAACATCAAAAGCAGCTAAAAAAGTTTTACCAGTACCAGTAGCACTAATTATTAAAGCTTTTTGTTCTCCATTAGATCTTAATTTTTTTAAGTTTTTTAGTGCTTCTTCTTGAAATAGATTAGGTTTTATATCAGTAGTAATTAACTCCGTATGTTCTTTGAAATTTTTCTCTTTATATATACTTTCATAAGAAGGTAATATTTCTTCTATAGATTTTGCTTCCCAAAATAAATTGTGAAATGATTTAACTATATCATCATAAATTTTACCATTAGCTTTAGTGGATATTTTCATATTCCATTCTTTATTAGAAGTCAAAGCTTTTTGTGTTAAATTAGAACTTCCTATAATTATGTTCCAAAAGACTTCATTATCTTCATCAAGGTGTTCAAACATATAACCTTTTGTATGAAGGTCTTGGTCATTATTTATTTTTATTTCTAAGTTTGAAAATTTATTTAATTCTTTTATTGCTTGAGGATCAGTAAAGTAAAGGTAATCACCAGTAACAATTTTACCTTTTATATTTTTTTCTTCTAATTCTAAAAGTAGTCCTTTGATTAAAGATAGACCACCTAATGTTATAAAAGCAACAGAAATCATGAAACTATTACAACTTCTTAATTCTTTTTCTAAAACACTTAAAAATTTTATATTTTCATTCGTTATTAAATTTATTTGATAGTTACGGTCAGAAACTTCATTAAAGTCTATTACACTTGTTCTAACGCTATTAATTATATTATTTTTCATAAATTAAATACCTATAATATGCATTATGGTAATTAAAACACCTCTTTTTATTTATTTTTACAATATTTTCCTTATATATTATACCATTTATATCTATATTTTAGAAAAATTAATGATTTTTCACCATAAAATAATAGATTTTATTTCCATAATGCATATTATGGGAAGAGATGTATGAAAAAAATCAGAATATATGAATCTTTTGCAGGGATTGGAAGCCAATATAAAGCATTAACGAAAGTATCTCAAAAGAAAAATTTTACTCTTGAACATGCTGGGATATCTGAATGGGATGTTTTTGCTAATATATCATACTTTAGGATAAATGTAGGTGACTTTAAAGGGAATATAAAAGAGACAGAAAAAGAACTTAGAGAACATTTTAGCAAATCAGAATATAGTTTAGATAGTAAAATATTATGTAAAAATGTAGGATCTCAAAATATAGAAGTATTAAAAAAATTAAGAGAAGTAGAGATTGCATTAAACCCTGAAGGAAAAGCAATTCCTAATATAATGAACTTGAAAGGTCAAGATATAATAAATAGAAATGTAAATTTATTTACATATTCTTTCCCATGTCAAGACTTATCAACGGCAGGTAAAGGTCGTGGTATGAAAAAAGGAGAGGGAACAAGGTCTGGTTTATTATGGGAAGTGGAAAGAGTTTTAGATGAGGTAAATAATATAAATAGTAAAAAGTTACCTAAGTTCTTGTTAATGGAAAATGTAGTAAATATAGTTTCTAAAGCACATAAAGAAGAATACATATCTTGGAAAGAAAAATTGACATCATTGGGTTATAAATCATATGATGGTATTTTAGATGCTAGAGATTTTGGAATTCCTCAATCTAGAAGAAGATTTTTTTGTTTTAGTGTTTTAAATGATAAAACTAAGAGGAATCCAAATTTAAATGAATTATTAAAAAAATATCATAAGCCAATGGAAAGTTTAGAAAAATACTTGAAGGTAGATTATTCAATAGAAAAATATCTAGAAGAAGCAATAGAGTCAACACCAAATCATACAATGTCAAGAGAAACAATGAATGAAAAAGAAAAAAAAATATGCATATTTGAAGGTGATAAATATAAAGTTAATGAAGAATATACACCTACTTTAACAATCAAACAAGATAGATGGAACAATGGAGGAATGCTAGACTTTAAGTTAAAAAAATGGTCTACAAAAGAAAAACAAAAAGATATGCTAAAAGGAAATTATAGTAGGTATAGACTTTTAACACCTAGGGAAACTTTTTTATTAATGGGTTTTAATGAGCAAGACTTTGACAATGTAAAAGAAGAAAATATAAGTAAAGAAAGATTATATAGACAAGCAGGAAATAGTATAGTAGTTAATGTACTAGAAGCAATATTTGAAGAATTCTTATAAGGAGAAAAATGAAATTTAGAAAAATAGGAACAAATATAAATAGTTATTTAAAGATGTTTGAAGAGGATAAGAAAAAAGG
>CAYSGC010000270.1:0-3257 GCA_964430145.1 uncultured Fusobacteriaceae bacterium
ATCTAGAGGGGTCTCACTCTGCTCACAAGGAAGCTGGATACACTGTAACAGACCTGAAGGGACTCCCTGGAGAGAAGCCTATGTACTACTTTGTTACCGACCCAGATGGTTATATGATCGAGATTATTAGAGGGGGATCCCTATAAAAGCAGGCTTTTCAGCCTGCTTTTTTAATAAAAAGTATAGATTTTAAGGTATCTCACTGCAGATCAGCCTCATACTTCACTTATTATCCCTGCTTCATTTCTTCATACAGAATAGCTTCTATTTTTCTGATTTTCCCCTATTTTCCCTACTTTCTCCCTATAATCTTGTTTAAAAATAAAGCACTATATAACCTAAAGTTGTTTTTTAAAAGTACAGATGGTGGGACCAAAGGGTTCTATAAACCCTTTAATATAAAATTCAATCGAACAGTTTTAAGTTTTTAATTTCAAAGGCACAAACGAAGTCTTGATATCCATTTTAAGGGTTGTAAGGGTATAAACACAAGGACACCCTTCTGAACAAGGCTTAAATTCCAAATAAGAGAGGATTATTTTTTTGGACAACTGAAAAATCTGAGTTTATCTATTTTCTGGTTAGATTTCTTCGCTAAAACTTGTGAAATTCATGACTAAGGTAAGGTTTGAATAACCCGGTACAGACAGTCTTTAAGTAGCGCTCATCCCCTTTATTTAACTTTACCAAATTACACAAACTACTAAGCTCACTCTGGGAAAGTATACTTACTAATAAAAACCTTATAGATTATTGAATATTAGTGTAAATTCGTGGCAAAATCTCCTTTTTTCATATCATACCTTTCTATAGCGAAGGTAGAGCCAGCTAACTCCTCCTCCCAGTATGAGTCCTGCTGCCACATCCCTGAAAAAGTGAAGGTGAAAGTAGACCCTGGAGTAGGCCACTGAAACCATCATGAGTGTTCCCAGTATCCATGAAAGGCGGTTTCTATACTTGAGGATATAATAGCTGCAAAAGGTTCCTATAAGCTGGGAGTGTCCGCTGGGGAAGGAATATCCTTCCGCCCTTTCAGTAAACCTATTCGAAAGGCTCTCATCCACAACAAAGGGTCTGGGAGCCTGAAAGAGATTTTTCAGGATATAGTTGAGGACTAGGGTGATAACAAGAACCACAAGAAGATCCATGGCTTCCTCCCTCCTTTTGAGTAAAAAATAAAGAGCTATTACAATAAAAATATATGAAATTGGCGAGGTAATAGTGGTAATAAATCCAAGGTATAGATCCATTGCCCGTGTAAATGTCATCATATGTCCTCCTGTTCTTTTTTCATATGATACCACAGATATTTTAAGAAAACCAAGGTGAGAACTCCAAAATAATAGTATAACATAAAAAACTAGATGATAGTTTACTTACTAAGGAGTCGGAACTGCACTATAGCAACTGATAAAAAGAGCATGTAGGGATCACTTTCTAAATCCTGAGAATAACCTTCTCTTCCTATCTTGACTTAACAGCCTATAGGGGGCTAATATAGAGTGATAGTGATGAATTAATTGGAGGAGGGGATTAAGATTAATTACTTGGGAGAAGCGGCTGCACTGGGGGCAGCTCTTGGTATGGTGGTCTGCTCCATATCCTTTGAAGCAGCGGGAAAGAAGGTAGGATCGGTCACGGTAAATATTATGAGGCTCATCATGGGTTTTGGATTTTTAAGTATTACAGCTCTATTTACCCGGGGAATGTTCCTTCCCCTGGATGCTTCTATAAAATCCTATACATTTTTGGGGATCTCTGGATTTATAGGGATGTTTCTGGGAGATCTCTTTATGTTTGAGGCCTTTGTGATACTGGGGGCACGGATTACCACCCTCATCATGACCCTGGTCCCTGTAGTAACGGCTCTCTCTGCCTGGATTATCCTGGGGGAGACCCTGTCACTTCGAGAGACTCTGGCAGTCCTTCTCACAGTGGGAGGGATCTTTCTGGTGATGTATAAGAAGAGCAACGGCGGAGCAGATAAGGCAGAGTTTCCCGCGAGAGGTCTCCTCTGTGCTGCCGGGGGAGTCCTGGGACAGGCCCTGGGGATGGTCTTCAGCAAGATTGGTGTGGAGAGCTATGATCCCATAGCGGCTACCCAGATAAGAATCCTGGTGGCCATAGTCTCCTTCATCCTTCTTATAAGCCTGAGAGGAAGGTGGAAAGAGGTGGGAAGAGGAATAAAAGACAAGGGAGCTATGAAGTGGATAGGAGTAGGTTCCTTCTTCGGTCCCTTCCTGGGGGTTACAGCTATGCTTATAGCCCTTAAGAATGCCAGTGCAGGGATAGTCTCCACTATCTCCTCCACAAGTCCCATTCTTGTAATTCCCTTCTCGGTGATGATCTTCAGGGACAGAGTATCCCTTGCTGAAGTAGCAGGAGCAGTGATCTCCGTTGGGGGAGTTTCTCTGTTTTTTCTGTAATAAATTAGGGAAAAATCCTATGCTAAGTATACAAATAGAAGTAATAATTAAAGGGACCTCCCTGGGGAGGTCCCTTTAAAATCTTACCCTCTAATCTCATCCTTCATCCTCTGAAACTCATCCCTTGTTACCTCTCCCCTGACATACCTTTCCTTCAGTATCTCCAGGGGATCCCTCTTCCACCTATGGCCCTGAACAGGGAATGGAGAGTTGCCTCTACCGGTAAAAACTCTAAAAAGAATAAATATAAACACTATCGGAAAGGCAAGGTGGATTGCTCCCATAACCCATCCAAAAATTCCACTGCTATAATACATATGATGCATAACGCTACCTCCTTAATATCTTCTCAAAATAAAATATCTTAAACCCTTTTAGTGATCAGGGACTTTATATATTCAAACTGCTCCATGGAGACAACCTCATCCTCTACCTTAAACTCAAGAAGGTTGTATGGCCTCTCAACCTCTCCCTTGGAATATGTGAGAAGGAGCGCCTCTCCCCTTCCCTGGACCATAACAATATTGTTTCCAGAAAGGTCATCTATAAGGGCAACCCCCAGTACCTCATCCTCTGAAATTACCTTTAACTTCTCACTTCCATGGGCTACAGTAAGAAGCTCCGAGATATCCCACTGCCCCTCCTCTATCCAGGAAAGGGTAGCCTTTTCCGATTCTACCACAGATATCCCCTCATACCTTTTTATGGCTGGAGAGTTATCCTTATGATCTGCCAGTACTATATCCTTAAGAAGGAGAGACACCCCCAGTAAAAACAAACTTAATATTAACTTCCTTTTCATCTTTTTTCTGCCTCCTAGATTCTTTATGT
>CAYSGC010000271.1:0-3251 GCA_964430145.1 uncultured Fusobacteriaceae bacterium
ATATTAAATTTTTAGGAACAAAAAAAGCCGCGATTAAGCGGCTACTTTTTATTTACTGGAGAAAAAGCCACCTGCATAGCAGGCAGCTCAATTTTAATAAGTATAAGGCATTGCTTAGAAGCCCATGGCTTCCCTTATATGGGAGGCATTTTTTTTAGAGGTAAGAAGCTCTAAAAGGATAAAAGCTACCTCGACTGCACTCCCTGGAGCTGATGAGGTGATTATATTATCGTAAACGACAATATCCTTTCTCACTGGAAGAGCGCCATTCCTTTCTATCTGCTTAAAATACCTGTCATTATCCAAAAGATAGGTTGTAGCTCTCTTTCCCTTTAAAATTCCACTTTCAAGTAGGGGGATAACCCCTGTGCAAACCCCAACTAGATATCTATCCATTGAATAAAACTCCCTAATCTTTTCTTGGAAGATTTTTAACTTGGTGTCCCTGAAAAAACCGGCACTGCCAAATCCTCCTGGAATGACAAGGGCTTCATAGTCAGCTGCAGAGATATTACCCAAGTTTTCCTCTGTTATTACTTCAAAGTTCCAGGTGGATCTTATCTTAGGTTTTACAGAAGCAGTGATTAGAAGGGTATCCTTGCTTCCAATGGTGTTGTTCCAGCCAAATACATCTGTAAAGGAGCTGGCTTCAAGGGCTTCAAAGCCATCTGAAAGAAGTAAAAGTATCTTTTTCATAGTACCTCCCTATTTATTATTTTATATGTTCACTATATATTAAAGTGGAAAAAAATTCAAAACTTTATAAAAAGGAATTTGGTACTTAAAATTTAATGAAACTGAGCCCTTGAAATTTTAAGTGAAATAGGCTTTCTTAAAATAAACTTATGTTTTTAGTGTATAATACTTGCATCATATGGTTGGTTTTGGTATAATGAGAAAGCTCACTTTGGGAGGTGAGTCATTAGGGAGAATGAAATTATGAAAAAGGAGAGATTAATATGAAGAAGTTTTTAGGATTAGCAGCTCTATTAGCAGCTTTCTCAACCACTGCAATGGCAGCAGATTACACAGACGGAGATATCCACAAGAATGACTATAAGTGGTTTCAGTTTAATGTAATGAGGTCTCAAGGGAACAAGATTCCTTTTGGTAACCAGGACGATAACTATTTAGAGATGGAATTTGGAGGAAGATCAGGAATCGTTGACCTATACGGATATGTTGACTTATTTGACTTTGACGATAACTCAGGTTCAGACAGAAACACTCCATTCAATGATAACTTTTTCATAAAAGTTAACCCAAGATTCTCAATAGACGGAATGACTAAGAAAGATCTTGCTATCGGTCCAGTTCAGGAGTGGTATGTAGCTACTCAGATAGAAGCTGGGGATAGCGCTCTATGGACAAACTTTATCGGTATCGGTACAGATGTACAGGTTCCTTGGTTTGGAAAGATGGGACTTAATTTTTACGCTAGACACATCAAGGAAGATTACGGATCTGAAAGAGAAGGAGACTGGGATGGATTCAGAGTTTCTACTAACTGGTTCAAGCCATTCTATTTCCTAGATAACGGATCATTTATAGCGTACCAGGGATATATAGACTATGACTTTGGAATGGACGATGATTTTGCTGATGGAAGATCTAGTACTTCTTTACAGTGGTTTAACGGTATCTACTGGCACTCAGACAGATATGCTGTAGGTTATGGACTAAAGGTTTACGATAACTTCACAGGTATTGAAGATGGAGAAAACTTTGGTGGGTATGAAAACCAAGAAACTTCAGGGGTAGGACACTACTTCGCTGTAACATATAAGTTCTAATTAAAAACCGGGACAATTCCCGGTTTTTTTAGTTTTTAATTTCTTAATATATCTTTAACTTTTTATTTATCTCACAGAAGTACTTATATAACAGCTTAGAGTTTAAGAGGGGGTGTGAGTTATGAAATTCTTATTTATATTAATCTTAGGAATAACCATGGCAGCATGTACAAATACCTCAGATAAAAGTGAGAGAATGGCAAGGGAACCGGTTAAATACTGGAACTATGTAGAGGAGGAGAATGATTTTGTAAGGGAGCAAGAAGAGGATGAGGGAAATATCTACTATTGGAACTATAGGGGTGAGGAATAGAAGAAAAGTCAGAGCTTTTAGCCCTGACTTTTTTGTTGTTAAGGAAAGCATAAAATTTATAAAAGATTACTTGAAGTAATGAGCGTTGCAACAGATTAGCAGGATACAGCGTCACGTTGCTTTTATCTGCTCTCAATATTTTTTATGATAACCCTGATCTTTCCATTCCAGTTATCAATTTTATCTATCTTTATCTTACCTTCTTTACTCTTGCCCACCCTGATATAGGTATCGGCCATACGGTTAAATCCTTTATACACATAGTCTGAAACAGTATGAAGGACATTCCCCTCATCATCTAAAAGAAGAATATCAGTTTCTACCCTCACTACAGAGGCACTGCTGTTGTTTGTAATCTTGAATAAGAATTCAATCCTGTCCCTGCTTTCCTCTGAGGAAACCACCTCTACGCTTACTCCCCCCTTAAGATCCTCCTCTAAAAGCTCAGGGTACCTTTCCATTATCAGCTTAGTTTCAGCTTCTTGAAGGGTTACCTCCTTCGTTAAAGGGGCAGTGATACCCTCTGCTGGAATAGCGCCATTAACCCCTTCAGCACTTTTTTCCTCAGGTACAGCGATCTCTTCCCAGGTAAAATCTTCCTTAATTAGAATCTTTCTTCCGTCCTTTAATTCTACTATCTCCATGGAAAATGCTGTAACAGCAGTCAGAAGAAGTAATAAAAAAACTATTCTTTTAATCATCTGAACACCTCTTTAAAAATATATTATATACAAGTCTATTTTATGATAGCACCTTTAAGAAGAAACTTCAATTTCATAAGTTACTACTCTAAAATATAAAAATACCTATAAAAATATAATAGGATATATCGTTCTTTTTTAGTGGACTTATAAATAAAGATTTAAATTAAAATATTTTTTAAAAAAGCTATTGATTTTCATCTGAAGATGTAATAATATTTCTACCGAGGTGTCGGAACGTGGCGCAGTCAGGTAGCGCACTGGTATGGGGTGCCAGGGGTCGCTGGTTCGAACCCAGTCGTTCCGACCATTTTTTATTTTTTGACAGGAGTTGACTATGTCGGAGAAAAACATGTTAAATTAACTTCATTAAAAAAAAACTAAAAAACTGTTGACGGAAGGCTGTAATAGTGATATTATACTTCTTGTCCACGAGGAAGGTGG
>CAYSGC010000272.1:0-3245 GCA_964430145.1 uncultured Fusobacteriaceae bacterium
ATAGATGAGGCGGATCAGATGCTTCTCATGGGGTTTAAAAACGAGGTAGAGGAGATAATGAAGCATACTTCCAAGAAGAAGCAGGTTCTTTGTTTTTCTGCCACAATTAACTCAGATGTGAAGAAGCTTGCCTACAGATATACCAGGGAGCCTGTTGTTGTAGAGATAGAAAAGGGCAGCGACGACAATATAGAGGAGTACCTTGTGGAGAGTACAGACAGGTGGAAGCTGGATGCCCTGTGCGAGGTATTAAATGATACTAACCCATTTATGGGAATAATCTTCTGTCGTACCAAGGCAAGGGTGGATAAGCTGGAAGCAAGGCTTTATGAGAGGGGATACAACTGTCAGAAGATCCACAGCGATATTCCACAGCCAAAGAGGGAGAAGATAATGAAGGCTTTCAGAAATGCAGAGATACAGTATCTTATCGCTACAGATGTGGCCTCCAGAGGTCTTCACATAGATGGTGTAACCCATGTATACAACTACGATATTCCAGAGGAGACTGAGAGCTATACCCACAGGATAGGGCGTACAGGTAGAGCCGGTGAAAGTGGAAAGACCTACCTCTTTGTGACACCTAAGAATGAGAGGGAGCTTGAAAGGATAGAGGAGATCAGAGGAAGGGCCTTTAAGAGGATAGAGGTAAGGGGAGAAAAGGATGTAATTTCCACAAACCCCAACCACGTAGGAAAGTATAGGAAGAGGATAAATACTTCCCCTAAGAAGTTTAAGAAGAGGTAGAGAGCAGTAAAGGGGACCTGAATTCAGGTCCCCTTTTTTTGTTAAGGAAAGTATAAAATTTTATATATCAGAACCTTCATAAAATCAATTACATGAGGTTAGAAGGGATGGAGCATCATGTTTCTTTTGTGATTAATCTACTTTTTCAAAGGTAGCTCCCTCGCAAAGGGGGCAGAGATCCAGTTCCTCACCATCCTTGATCTCAAACTCGAAATCACAGATTACACATCTGTACCTTCCCTTTCCCGGGACATCTCCAAAACTTGGCATAGCATAACCTCCTTTACCTTTTCTTTGATACTAGTATATCTCCTTTTTGTTTTGAAGAAAAGAATTTTTTTTGGAAAAATATGGACTTTTATAAGTTTTTGCGGTTAATATCTTGATATATGGAATGAATGGAACTATAATGAAAGGACTGCAATTGAAACAACACTAGAATTACGGGAGAGTGAAGCAATGAGGGAGAGAAAGAGGGCGAAAATTTTGGGAGTGGCCGGGGTATTTGTTGGTATGTCCCTGCAGGCCAGTGCCATGTCTGTGAATGCAGACAGAGTATTTGAGAGTAGTGCGGACAGCAAGTATCCGGTAAGCTTCTCCATATCAACGGGGCTGTTAAATGGAGAATCGGAGGAGTATGCTTATAGTAACTACTTTGGGAAGGATCAAAAGGTTAGTAAGCTGACATGGGACCTGAAAAATGTCTTTATGGTGGGGGCTGAGACTTCCATTGGGCTTAGCCAAAGGGTATCCCTGAACTTTGGGGGATGGATAAATGCCAACAAGGGAAGCGGGGATATGAGTAACTACGACTGGCGTACAGGTGATGATAGTTCTTGGACGGATAAGACGGATCATAGCACAGATCTGGAAGAGGGGATGATGCTGGATGCCAACATAGATGTCCTTTTGCTATCCAGAGAAAACTATGCCCTGTCTGGAGTTGTGGGATTCAGACACGATAAATTTAGGTGGAATGCTTACGATGGAAATGGTGTATACAGCTATAACGATATAGGAGCCGATAAACTGGATGGCTTCCCATATGAAGATGGGAAGAGAATTCAGGATGTAGAACAGTATGGAAAAGCGATATCATATAAGCAGGAGCTTTATGCTCCTTATATAGGTTTAAATTTTGATTATAATAAAAACAAGTGGACCATAAGATCCTATGTAAGGGCCAGCTTGTGGGCATGGGGAGAGGCTACAGACACCCATTACAGCCCGGCAGGTAAGTATACTCTTAATGATGACTTTAGAGGAAGCAATAAAGGAGATACAAAGTATTCAGAGGGCGGAGAAAAAAGAAGCATGAAGGATGAAGTAGATGATATGTTCTACCTTGCCTTTGGTCTTGGAGTGGACTACCAGTTCACAGAGAGGCTTTCAGGAGGACTTTCAGCGGACTTCCAGAGATATAATAAAGAAGAAGATGACAGTAGAAAAGATTATGAGTATGAATATAGAGATGATACATATGAGGGATGGGGAGGTATGGCCCACATGTCCTACATGGTTACAGCCAGTGTAAAATACTCATTTTAAAAAAGAAGTCGAAAGACTTCTTTTTCTTTTGGTAGAATATAGAGAAGCGGTTATCGTGAAGCGTAGAAAGGCTTAAAATGTAAAGTTTTTATTCCGTTCTTTTCAATCCCCAGAGAGCTCCCCAAGTGAGGATGATGAGGGTAAAGGGCATCAGAAAGATCCTTATCCTTATAAAAAATACAGCCAGGCCGCTGAAGGCAGGACCGAGGATGATTATAAAGGTTGGAGTACAGCAGGCAAAACCTCCCATAAGACCTGTAAATACTCCCAGTAGTCCCCTGGTTTTTCTCAGAGAACAGCTTGCAGGATGCTTTTTACTATAGATAGCAATGATTACATTGAGGGTTACGAGAAGGCTAAGGATAAGTCCCAGAGTAATATTCATGGAGGAAGTATAAAAAAAAGATCTCCCAGGGAGAGAGCACCGATTCCCTCCCAGATAAAGAGGGCCTTGCTCTTGAATATCTGGTATCTTCAGCCTCTCAGGAAAGCTGAATCAAATTTACCAAGGGGGGAACCCGGGGTAAGGTCCCCTATGCTGTAAAGGTAGAGAAGTAAGGTAGAGAAAAATTTTGATCAATTTAATCAACTCCTTATAAATTAAAGCTGCTTTAAAGAAAGAAGTTTCCTTATTTAAGAAACAGGTCCTTTGGGAAAAAGCAGTTTAATTCCCTTAAAAAAGAGGATATAGAAGAGGAGCATCAAAGAACTAGGTGAGAGCAAAGGTCCATGCCATAGAATATTTAGATGAACCCAGGAGGGAAGATGAAGAAGAAGCTGTTGGAGATCAATGACCAGATAAAAAGGATATCGGAGCTCTATGAGGAGCATGAGAGGGAGCAGGAGGAGCTCATAAGAAATATTCTCAAGGGAGCAGAGCTGGATAGGAGACTGGATCAGATACAGGAGCTCCTGAAAGGTGTAGAGGAGGAACTGGAAAAGGAGAGAAG
>CAYSGC010000273.1:0-3235 GCA_964430145.1 uncultured Fusobacteriaceae bacterium
GAAGCTTGGTATTGGATCTCTCCAGCTCCCTGGCTATCTCGGTGAACTGCTTATGAGCTACCGGCATCTCCTTTATGAGGGTGTCCGAATCCATCTCTACCCCAAGGGTTTCTATGGCCGCGGCGGCCCTTTTTTTCATCTGAGCTCCGTCTATCTCCTTCATCCTATCGCCAAAGAAGACCTCAAAGATATTCCCCTTGAGAGATTCCCTGTTTAATACTATATTCTCACTGGCCTTAAACCCGGGGATGAGGGAAAACTCCTGGTGTACCATACCTATTCCTGCTCCCAGGGCATCGAAGGGAGACTTAAAGTTAACTTCCTCCCCGTCAAAGGTCACCCTTCCTCCATAGCCTCCTGTTTCAGCTATAACCGGCATACCGAAGATTATCTTCATAAGGGTGGATTTTCCTGCCCCGTTCTCCCCTACAAGGCCTATAATCTCACCCTGTTTTATATCCATATTTATATCCTTTAGTACTGTGTTTTCTCCAAACTTTTTAGAAAGCCCCTCTATCTTTAATAGTATATTCTCCAATTTATTCTCCTTTCATACAAAAGAGGAAGGAGGAAATCTTCCTCCTTCCTGCCTTTATCTAATGATATCTACTGAATATCAAAGTACTTTTCAGGTACGTCTAAATCCGTCATGTTGAGGTACCCTCTTCCAAATACATATGTATCCTGGTAAAGAAGGAAGAAGTTATCTCTCTCCACACCGTCTACGTCGGTATAGTTACTTCCATTCCACCCTGCTCCTGGAGTATACTTTTCAAGACAGGCCATGATTGCGTCCTCATCTGTAGGATCTTCATCCCCTTCAATTGTGTTTATTGCGTGTGTTCCAAGAGCTACTGCTACTGCAAAGTTATATGAATAAGACCAAGTTCCCATTCTGTTTGCTCCTCCGTTAGCCACTACAGATTCCTCAACTTTCTTGAGGATCTTTGGCCAGTTCCCCTTTTCAGATGAGTCAAACTTTATTCCAAGTGCCCCAGGATAACCCATTGTAGGAGACGGTAGATCTGCTTCTACAAAATATCCGCCCTCTTCAGCAATTCTCTTTAACAGTGGCTCAGTCTGAGCATCGTTAGTTGCGAAGAAAGCTGTGTCCTTGCCATACTGCTCCAGCCAAGTAGGAACCTTTTCTAGGATAAACTGCTGAGCTCCAGCTACTCCAACATCACTTACAGGATCTGGAGCTGTCATTGTTATAAACTCAAGCCCTAGGTCCTCTGCAGCTGCCTTCATTATATCCCTTCTTCTAGAAAGAAGCTCATAACTCATGTGTCTAGGGAAGGATACGTGCATAAACTTCTTAGCACCCATCTCCTTTGCTGCCCTTACGATCAGGTAACCTCTTGCCACGTTGTCTGGATTAAGCACAAGGTCTGAAACCTCAGCTATCATCTCAGGATCCTCGTGGGGACTGTTAGCAAAGAGAAGTATGTCATCCCTCTTCTCCCTTACTCTTCTAAAGGCTTCCACAGTTCCAGGAACTGCTTCTGTTATAATAATTGCCTTCATCTTTGGGTCATCTGCCAGTCCAACAATTTGAGATATAGTTGTCTCCATCTCCTGCATAAAGTTATCCGGATAGGTTACGTGAACTACCCTTCCCCCTTCATCAGCAGAACCGTAAAGCTTCATTAGTTCCTCGGCTCCTCTAAGACCATCCTCCGACTGACTTACTGTTCCAGATACGACTCCAATATGGAAATCTTCGGCCAATGAAACTGCAGACAACACCAACATTACAAAAAACAATAGAATCTTCTTCATACTCTCCCCCTTACTTTAGTTGGCAAAAAAATTAACCGTACCCATTTCTAAGTACAGATCACTTAATTTTTCAGCACATTTGTAGGAGTATACCTTCTCCGTGTTCAGTTGTCAAATATATTTCCGCCTTTAATCCAAGGGTATTTCAAATAAACATATAAGATATTTCATTTGTTCCTTTTTCATCGTTTAAATTTCCTATTATTATACAGAGCTCTAATTAACCATAGAAAAAAGGTTAATAATTGATGATTTTTTTTTAATCTTCAGATAATCCTAGAAGCATTATTATGCCAATAAAAAGGAGCGTAATGTTCCCCCCTTTCTAATCTTATTAAATGGTTTTTTTGCCCACGGCAACACTCTATAATTCTATACTTTCCTAAATAATAAAAAAAGGCAGCCTATTGGCTGCCCCTTAAATTAAAACTTTATTTCTTTGTTGATGATCTTTTCCTTTATCTCCTCTAGCTTAGCCAGCTTTTCCTCACCGATTATCTCTCTAGTGAACTCAAAGTCTGTAGTTCCTACTCCGCCTTCAGCTACACCTAATACATTAACTCCTGCCTTGAACTCTCCTGCTTGGATATCCTTAACAGTGTTGTATACAGCTATATCTACGTTTTTAACCATGGATGTAAGCACTGTTCCCTCAGCTACTCCGTCTTGGTTTGAATCTACACCAATAGCATAAACTCCAGCCTGCTTTGCTGCATCGATAACTCCAACTCCAGTTCCTCCTGCTGCATGGTATACAACGTCTGCTCCCTGCTTAATTAGAGAAAGTGCATTTTCCTTTCCTCTTACTGGGTCGTTAAATGGGTTTGGTCCTGAAGTATATAGTCCTAGAGTTCTGATCTCTGGATTTACATACTTTGCTCCTGCCTCAAAACCATTTTGGAACTTTTGAATTAGAGGTACTTCCATTCCTCCAACAAATCCAACTGCTCCAGTCTCACTCATCATAGCAGCTAGTGCTCCTACAAGGAATGATCCCTCATCCTCTGCAAATAGTAGAGAGGATACATTTGGTAGTTCTACCGTCTCATCGATTAGAGCAAACTTTACTTCTGGGAAGTCTGTTGCTACCTGCTCAAGAGCATCTCTCATTAGGAATCCTACACCTACTACTAGGTCGTAGTCGTTTTCAGCAAACTCTCTAAGATACTGCTCATCCTCTGCTGGTGATGCAGGCTCTACATATTTAAAGTCGATTCCTAGGTCCTTCTTTGCATTCTCAAGCCCTCTGTAAGCAGAATCATTAAACGACTTATCTCCCAGTCCACCAACCGACAGAACGATTCCTACATTAAGCTTCTCTTCCTCAGTTGCCTTTGCAGGCTCTGCTTCCTTTTTTCCACCACAAGCTGTTAAAAATAGTGTTGCCAGCGCAAGCATTAACATAAATATTTTTTTCATAACTTTCCCCCTGGTTAAAATTATTGTCTCTAAA
>CAYSGC010000274.1:0-3230 GCA_964430145.1 uncultured Fusobacteriaceae bacterium
TGTCCAGCAGGGTAATCCCGTTGATGCTGTCATTGCTCTGAAGAAGATTATCCACCACCCGTCTTCTATGATCGCTATCCCTTGCTGTCGATTCATCCATTAGTCTGCTATAGGTCTCAAAATCCCCGTAAAACTTTATCCACCTGAGGTTGGCTACTACATTGTCGATAAGCTTTGCCTTCACTATGTAGTTTCTCTTTCTCAGATCATTCTCCAATATCTTAATATTCTTATCCCTTTCCACAGCCACTAAGAAACCAAAAATAGTAAGGAGAAGAAGGATAAGTAGGACGAGGTATTTAAAAAATAATTTTAAAGTTACTCTACGTACAAATACACTTCTATTCATAGATATATACTCCCGCAAAAACATAATCCACTAAGAGTATAGTTCACCTTTTCATATAGTCAAGATTTTTAAGCGATTTTTTTCAGTCGTATTAAACCCAAAATAAATCTTAATGATTTTAAAATGTACACCATATATCTATAGTTATAAAAATAACGAATAAACCCTATATAAAACTCTTTTCCCAGGATCCTTCCTCAGCCCGATCTTCATTCTTGTATTAAAACTATAAGTTTTCTCCTAAAAACATACTCCCGTAAAATTCTTTATAAGAAAAGTAAAGAATTTGTTGATTTAGGCTTCTTTATGTGATATATATATTGTTAATCGGGGGGGGATTATCCCCCACTCTATTTAAGGAGGAAGATATATGACCGAAACTATTAAAATATATTCCCCGGTGGACAACTCCCTGATGGGAAGTGTTCCTGCTATGTCCCAGGAAGATGTGGATAAAGCCATTACCGGACTGAAGGAAGCCTTTAAGAACTGGAAGAAAACAAGTATCGATGACAGAGCCAAGCTCCTAATTAAGGCTGCAGATATACTGGAGGAGAGAGCTGAAGGGATAGCCAGGATTATGGCTATGGAGATCTCAAAGGATTATAAGAGCTGTATCTCCGAGGTAGTTAGAACTGCCGATTTTATAAGATATACTGCCGAGGAGGGAAAGAGACTCAGGGGGGAAACCCTTGTGGGAGACTCCTTTGACAGAGGTTCCAGAAATAAGATCTCCATTGTCACAAGGGAGCCCCTGGGAGTGGTTCTTGCCATTGCTCCCTTCAACTACCCTGTTAACCTATCTGCCAGCAAGCTGGCCCCTGCTCTCATTGGAGGAAATGTTGTGCTCTTCAAGCCCCCTACCCAGGGAGCTCTTTCAGCTCTTGAGCTGGTGAGGGCACTGACCGATGCCGGTATCCCCCAGGGAGTTATCGCCCCTGCCACAGGAAGGGGAAGTGTAATCGGTGACTACCTTGTTTCACACAAGGGTGTGGATATGGTAAGCTTTACCGGAAGTACCGGTGTTGGACAGCATATAGCCAAACTTACAGGGATGATTCCCCTTGTAATGGAACTTGGAGGAAAGGACGCAGCTATCATCTTGGAGGATGCAGACATCGAAAAAGCTGCCAAGAACATTGTAAGCGGAGCTTTCTCCTACTCCGGTCAGAGGTGTACAGCCGTTAAGAGGGTTCTTGTAATGGAGGAGGTTGCTGATAGGCTGGTTGCCTGTGTAGAAGAAGAGGTGAAAAAGCTCAAAAGCGGCCTTCCCATGGAGGAGGGGGTTGTTGTTACTCCTCTTATAGATAAAAAGACCGCTGACTTTGTAGACCAGCTCATAGACGATGCCATGGCCAAGGGGGGAGTTCCTCTCACCGAAAGAAAAAGGGAGGGGAACCTCATATATCCTGTGGTGTTTGATCACGTTACCCTGGATATGGATATAGCCTGGGAGGAGCCCTTTGGGCCAGTCCTTCCTATTATAAGGGTAAGTTCTGTAGAGGAAGCCATTGAGATCTCCAACAGATCGGAGTATGGTCTCCAGGGAGCTATCTTTACCAAGGATATCGACAGAGCCTTTTCCATAGCTGGGAGGCTAGAGGTGGGAACTGTCCACATCAACAATAAGACCCAGAGGGGACCAGATCACTTCCCATTCCTGGGAGTTAAGTCCTCTGGTATGGGAACCCAGGGAATCAGATACAGCATCGAGTCTATGACAAGACCAAAAGCAACTGTAATTACCCTAAACGAATAGAATTAAAAAAGGAGCCTCGGAATTAAATTCCAGGCTCCTTTTCTATAGTAATGTTATTTGAAGATATTTTTGTTTATCCCCCTGGCCCTCAGCATGAGGTCGGCTAAAACTATGGCTGCTGCGTTTTCCACAACAACTACAGCTCTTCTGGCTATACACGAATCGTGCCTTCCCTTTATCTGGAGCTCATCCATCCTCTTTTCTTCAAAGTTATAGGTTTCCTGAGGGATAAATATACTGGAGGTAGGTTTTATTCCCACTCTGAAAACCACGTCATTTCCATTGCTTATCCCCCCGTTTACTCCCCCGTTATTGTTAGTAGCAGTATGGCCCTCTCTATCCATAATCCTGTCGTTGTGCTGGCTTCCTTTGAGTTTACACCCATCAAATCCTGCACCAAACTCTATCCCCTTCACTGCTGGGATAGAGAAGATCATCTGAGACATAACCGACTCCAGGGAACCGAAGAATGGATCTCCTAGACCTATGGGCATATTCCTGGCTATAAATTCAATAACTCCACCAATGGAATCTCCCTCCTGCTGGATCCTTTCCATATAGAGTTCCATCTGTTCACCTGTATACTCCCTTACATCTACTCCGCCAGCTTCAATAAGCCTTCCCTGGACCTCTATACCTCCCCCATTGAGATCAGCTACTATCTTCTTAGCCAGCACTCCTGCTGCAACAAGCCCCAGGGTAAGACGCCCGGAAAAGTGTCCCCCTCCTCTGATATCGTTGTAGCCGTTATACTTGTGCTCAGCAACAAAGTCCGAGTGCCCTGGCCTTGGCATCCTCCTAAAAAGAGAGTAGTCCTTGGACCTTGTATTTTCATTGTTGAAGAAGATATTTATTGGAGCTCCCGTGGTATAACCATTATACACTCCAGACATAATCTTAGGGTAGTCGCTCTCTATCCTCTTGGTTGTTCCAGCTCCTCCAGCTTTACGCCTTGCAAGATCCTCCAGCATATCCTCCTCGCTAAACTTAACTCCCGGGGGACAGCCGTCTATAAGGACGCCCACTCCCTCACCGTGGGACTCCCCGTAGATAGATATCCTGAATAAACTGCCAAAACTATTCATCAAATGCCTCCTTCATCCTTGCAGCCAGTCCCCTGAT
>CAYSGC010000275.1:0-3226 GCA_964430145.1 uncultured Fusobacteriaceae bacterium
AACTTCTCCCTCTCAAACTCCTCGTTGGTAAAGGCCTTAACAACCCTTATTCCCCCGATGCTGTTTTCAGCCTGGGAGTTTATCTCGGCTATCTTTTTTGCAGATTCCCTGTAGTGCTTAACCATTATATTCTTATTGAAGAATGCAAAACCTATGAGGATGGGGAGTACAATGATCACGATAAGGGTAAGCTTTATATTCATATATGCCATGAGGGCAAGGGAACCAAAGAGGCTGACGGTGGCTAAGAAGAAGTCCTCTGGCCCTCTGTGTACAAAGCCCGATATCCCGCTAAGATCGTTGACAAGTCTCGACATGATAGTACCGGTTTTGGTGTTGTCAAAGTATGAAAAACTAAGCTTCTGTATGTGGGAGAAGAGGTCCCGCCTCATATCTGTTTCGATATTCATTCCCAGTAAACGTCCCCTGTACTGGACGATAAAGCCTATGAGATATCTGGCTAAAAACACTCCCAAAACACCCAGGGAGATTAGATAGAAGCTTCCTATATCCCGTTTTGGGATGAGGTCATCTATGGAATACTTTACTGCAGCTGGGAATACAAGGTCCAGGGAGGACATTATAAAAGCGCAGACGAAGTTCACTATAAACATCCCTTTATATGGTTTATAATACTTGAGAAAAACTTTAAAATTACTCATAGGTGCTCCTTTTAGATACCGCTTGGTTTTGAATTTATCATACACTATTTTATGAGATTATACATAGTTATTTTTATTTTCCTTTTATGGGAGCCTTTGTTTTCAAGGGGTCTTTACATAAAGATTGATATTATTTATAAACCTAGAAAAAATAATATCTTAATTATATAAAGGAAAGTTTAATATGTGTGAACGCCTGTGTTCGCTCGGAAATAATAGCATGTAAAAAGAAAGCTGGTTCACTAATGTTTGCGAATGTTTTAAAAATAAACTTTTTGTCAAATTTTGTTTGATTTTATAGGGAAAAAAAGCTATAATCAACTTGAAAAATAAAGTATTTGGTTCTCTATGAAAAAGGAGATTAAAAGGGAAGAGGAGTGAGAAGCTCCCGCGGTCCCGCCACTGTAATGCTGACTGACCTATCAATATTCCACTGGGTAAAACCTGGGAAGGAGATGGGATCGGGGTGAAGCTAAGCCAGGAGACCTGCCATCTACACATAAGCGATATTATCTTGCGCGGACAGGAGTAATATAAGAAACCCCTATTTTAAATTCAGGCAGGTTTTTTGTATATAAATTTTTAGTCCCTTCAAGGTTGTTGAATGGGGCTTTTTTTATTACAAAGGGAGGATATGGGAAATGAAAAAGATGTTAGTGGCAGCAATTCTTCTAATGGGATTGACTACAACTGGAGCAATGGCACACGGAGGAACTACAAGCAGCAAGGGAGAAAACGTATTTGAGCACCTTCACAAGGGGGACAAGAAGGCAATCCTGCTAGTACACTTTGGAAGTACAGTTGATGAAACAAGGGGTAAGACAATAGACGTAATTAACAGGGAGTATAAGCACGACTTTAAGGACTTTGAGGTGAGGGAGGCATTCACTTCAAGGGAGATAATCGGTAAGCTTTCCAAGAGGGGGATAGAGAAGGATAATCCGCTGGAAGCCATGGAGAAGCTGGCAGCAGAGGGGTATACCCACGTGCTGATTCAGACGACAAATATTATGAACGGAATTGAAACTGAGAACCTGAGAAATGAAGTTGAGAAGTATGCAGATAAGTTTGAGGTAGTGAGAATGGGAACACCTCTTCTTACAGACACAGAGGACTACAAGGAAGTAGCTAAGGTTATCAAGAAGGAGGTCCCTGCAGACAAGGATACAGCAGTGGTAGTGGTAGGACACGGAACTCACCACTATGCAGGAGCAGCTTATGCTAAGATGGACTATGTATTTAAGGGTGAGGGATATGAAAACTACTTTGTAGGTACAGTGGAAGG
The DNA here is from genome assembly GCA_964430145.1 of uncultured Fusobacteriaceae bacterium. Classification (GTDB taxonomy): domain Bacteria; phylum Fusobacteriota; class Fusobacteriia; order Fusobacteriales; family Fusobacteriaceae; genus Propionigenium. Next base: position 1,948 of record CAYSGC010000275.1, read on the forward strand.
GTACCCTGCAATGTCAGATGTAGTTAGAAACCTTAAGGCAGATGGATATAAGAAGGTTGTACTGACTCCATTCATGTTTGTTGCCGGGGACCACGCAATGAACGATATCGCAGGAGACTGGAAGGAGGAGCTTGAGGAGAATGGATTCGATGTAAGTCTTGCTATAAAAGGACTTGGAGAATATGCTGACATCCAGCACATCTTTATCCACAAGAGCTTCGATGCAATGGTACACGAAGAGGTAGATATGGCTGCTAAGAAGGCAGAACTGGCTAAGAAATAATATTTGGATGGACGGGAGTAGTATATGAAAAGACTAATACTTATATTTATTATCTTAGCTTCAAGTGTTTTAGGAAAAACCTATGAGGTAAAGGATGTTTACGGAGAGGTACACAAACTGAATAGAAGCTGCAGCAGGATAATATCTCTCTACCCTTCTCATACAGAGGTACTGGTAGGGATAGGGGCAGGGGATGCCCTTGTGGGAACTACTATGAACGAGGATTTAAAGGACCTGAAATCCCAGGGGATGACGGAGTTTAAACTGGGAGATTCTGTGGAAAAGTTCATAGGCCTGAAGCCGGACCTGGTACTGGTGAGACCCATGGTAGAAAATAAGTATAGGAATTTAATAGCTATCCTTAAATCTAGGGGTGTAGAGATAATTTCTCTGCACCCCAAAACTGGTTACGAGCTGGAGGAATACTGGTTTGCCCTGGGGCGATTATCGGGGAACGAGGAGGGGGCCAGAAGATATATAGAGGAGTATAGGGAAAGGCTTGCAAGGCTCAGGGAGCAGGGAGAGAAAAGAAGGGTGAAGGCCTTCTTTGAAGCCAGATACAGCAGGGGACTCTATACAAATGCAGAGAATTCCATAGCTTCCTATGTGTTGGAAGTGGCGGGGGTAGAGAATATCCTTGAGGAGAGAAGCGACAGGGGATCCACCATTGTCCCCATAAAACATGAGGAGCTCCTCTCAAGGGGAGGGGAGATAGATCTCTATATTGCCCAGAAGGGAGTAATGAATCAAAGGGACCTAAGGGATATAGAGGCCAGCAGTGGCTACAAGCTCATAAGGGGAGTGCGAGAGGGAAGGATCCTTCTTGTGGATGAGAAGACAATGTCCAGACCTACCTCTAAGATATTGGACGCTGTGGAAGAGATAGAGAGATATATAGAGGAATATTATTAAGGAGAAGCAGAAGATGAAGGGGATAGTAATATCGGGAACAAGATCAGGTGTAGGTAAGACAACGATCAGTACTGCAATAATGGG
>CAYSGC010000276.1:0-3160 GCA_964430145.1 uncultured Fusobacteriaceae bacterium
TATCCTTTATAGTGATACTCCCGTAATCTCCCTCAGCACTGATAGAGTTACATCCGCTCACAGCCAGGATAGTAAATAAGATTAAAATTCCTTTTTTCATAGATTCCTCCAAAATATATTCTTCTAGATAAATTATATGAAAGTTTTGTGTTGTTTTTGTGATAATCTCTCCTATAAGAAGGATAGGTCCCCTCCATCTGCAGCAATAAAAAACCTTCAGCCCTATGACTGAAGGTTTTAAAGCTACTTGGCCTTATCTAGATCTATGTGCTTCTTTAGCTCCTTACCGGTATCCTTATATACACTGTCCATCTCAGCATTTATCTCTCTGATCCTCTTAAAGTGCTCATCTATCTTCTCCCTGTTACCTGGTCCGTCTATGAGAAGTTTATCGATGGCAAATACCTCTCTTAACTTATCCGCTTCAAGGATCTTAAGCTCATACCACCCTTTGTTAATAATATTTTTTACTATCTCTACCTCATCTGCCTCCATACCGATATCCTTGTGCATTCCAGGGGTCTCCACAGCTCTGTAGGCTTCATTGTAGAGATCATAGAAGTCTGCATTGTCCCTGTCCCTTGCAAGGGATAAACTTGTCAAAACAACCATCATTCCAACCATCAATATCTTTTTCATAGATTTTCCTCCTCCTGTTTTTTTTAGTTACAACTCTTTACGAAAGAGAGCATATATTCCTTTTTAATTTTTAAATTAAGCTTATTTTATTTTGAAAATTAAAAAAGTTGAAGACGGGGATCTTCAACTTTTTTAAGTGGGAGTTTTTATGAAAAAGTTATGCAAGTCATCTTGCTATGGGGATATAGTACACCCTCTTTGTGTTTTTTATGTGACATGGGGGTAATATATTGGGGGTGGAAATCTAAGATAACTTTTTACGTTCATTTCTTGTTATGACACAAGAAACGAACCAAAGAAAGTCTAGCCCTCTCAAACGCTTCCCAAGTTAAGGCTCCATATACGTCCTTTGTGAGATACAGTACTGAAATCAATTGAAGGAAGCATAAAATTCTTAGACAGAATTTTATGTACTGACAATCATATTCAGTATCCTTCATTGATTCTCAGCAAACTTATTCTGTATAACGGATTAGTAAGCTTTTTCTGTAAAAGTTCAATCAGCTTGAGAGGGCGCTAGATTTATAAAAGAAAAAAATATTTAAAAAGAGAAGGCTATAATTAACCTTCTCCTCATCTATATCCTTAATATTATTTATCTTATCCGTGAATATCATCATAATAAAAAACTTTAACGTACATATGTTGCACATCCTCATAAACGAAAGTTGTTTCTATCTCAGACTTTACTCTAAAAGCCATTCCTGTTTTTCTTTTTTCCTCTTTCCAGTTATTCACTTCTTGCTTCACTTCTTCTGCTGTTATGACTCCATCTGCTTTTATATTTTTCTGTATCATGATTCTCGTATCTTGCATAATTTCCCCCTATTATATATAAATTACTATCTTTAGTTATAGCATTCTATCTAATAGTAGAGCAGTATGTCAAATCATTCTTCTATCTTTTTTTAATTAATGTTTAAAGTACTAAATTTGAGTTTCCATCCCTGGGGTATTTAATACATTTTTAACCGTTCGTCCTTTACTCCTTCAAAGCTCTTATTTCGATTTTTAAGACCTCCTATGTTTCTAATGACAACTTATACCCTTGGCATGCTTAAAATATCTTTTTGATACACCAGAGCCTTTTTGCTTTACTTTCCCCAGGATTCCCCACCGGCCAATTCCTCTATAGGAATTTTTTTATTTTTCTCACCTGGCAGTGATGGGTAAGTTTTTTTGTTACGCATGCAAAGCCTGCGCTGACCTCGTCCCTCATGATTTATATCTAGGATAACAGCACCTTGAATAAATTAAACTCATCTAACTAGGTTAATATTTATAAGTATAGCTCTGATTAAGCTTAATACTACTGCAATAAAAAAGGAGCCCCTCGGCTCCTCTAGTTTCTAGATTATTTAAGTATCGCTAAACTTATTCAGATGTAATAACCCCATCCTTATACTGAATCTTGATAAACTTATCCTCAGTTAGAGGCACTTTCTTGATAAGTGTCCCTGTGAACAGCTTTTCCTTATAGTATAGTTTTCCGCCCTTAAGATCCAGCTTAGGGTCCCCCATCTCAACCTCTTTTTTCATGCAAGCTGTAAATGCCAGAGCAATGCAAAGTAGTGTAAATTTTTTCATAAATCTCTCCCTTTTTAAATTGTTTATCTTTTTCAATATATTTTATCAGTATCCGCTCAAAAAGACAAACATCTATATTTTTAATCTCTTTTAAATATATATTATACTTCAATCATTTTATAATAAGTAAGATATTTTATAATCTTCTAAATAACAAAAGGAGCCTTTCGGCTCCCCTAATTTTTTTATCGACTGAAGATAGTCGTCCAACTTCACAAGATTTTTCTGCTTCTTTCCGTCGTACTTATTAGGTTCAATCTTAAGCCTATAAGAAAGAATGGAAACCTTGCATAAGCCCTAAAAGGCGTTTATCGTAGGTCTTGATTTTTCGGATACATTTGTATCAAGACAAAGGTATCGAATTAGTTTTAAGATAGATTATAGGAAGCTTACTTCCTAACTAATCCAATACCATCAGCAATTGGTTCTTAACTACGTAAAATATAGATATTATCAACTCTTTAAATTTTCTTTTCCTTCTACAATATCACTTACACTATATTTCTTTAATATTTTTATGCTTTCTTTTCAAAGAGAACACGAGAAGAGGATTTCTTGTTAGATGAACCAATTTCACGAACTACTTCATAGTCTATATTATTATTTTTAAAATAGTTAACAATATCTTTAAAATTCTCACAATGTGATATCAAAATAAATTGATGAAAAAACTTATTGATTTAATAGTTTTTTAGCTGTTTTTATTGTTTGATGTAAAGCCCTTAAATCAATGCCTTTGCCTAGAATATTGCAAATAATTTTATTATGTTTTGATAGTTCTTTAGAGAGACTAAGCCCTGAAGGAGTTAAGACATATATGTTTTCAGTTTTAAGAATTAATTTCTTTTCGACAAGTTTTTTTAAAACTCTATGTATTTGAGAACGATCCTTTTGAAGAAAACCTACAATTTCATTTCGAGTTTCTTTTCCAATA
>CAYSGC010000277.1:0-3133 GCA_964430145.1 uncultured Fusobacteriaceae bacterium
CCGATGGTAAACCTATCTGAAACCTTTACTTTCCTTACCTCTTTTACAAGACTCATCTTATCTACCTCACTTTAGTTACTTTATATTTAACCCTATTATAACATAAGAGGATGGTCCTATAAACATACTGCAATCCAGATTGATTTTTCTACACCAAAGTGTTTCATAAGTGTCTAATTAATCTTTTTTGCAGACACATTATAGCACATTATCCTGTTTTTTCAATATGCAATTCATTCTTTAAGGATTATAGAAATTCAGTATATCTCCCATGAATATCACTTTTTTATAGTCGCTTTTCTCCTCTACTAGCTCTCTATCCCCATTAACTCCCTGAGGTACCTACGAGCTTCATCTCTGTCATCAAACTTAAAGGTATCCTTCCCCACAGTCTGGGTTGTCTCGTGTCCCTTTCCTGCAATGAGGATGATATCTCCCTTTTCAGCCATGGAGATGGCCCTCTTTATGGCCTCTCCCCTGTCTGCTATCTTCTCATACTTCTCCGTCTCCAGTCTTCCCTCGCTGTCTGTGAAGGCTGTTTCTATATCTCCCATTATACTCTCCAGAGGTTCCGTTCTTGGGTTGTCCGAGGAGAGGATAGTGTAGTCGCTGAGAGCTTTAGAGGCCGCTCCCATTCCGAATCTCTTGTCCCTTCCCTTGTTTCCACCGCAACCGAATATAGTTATTATCCTTCCCTGCTTCAACTCTGTAAGTGCTCCTAGGATATTCTTCAGTCCGTCTCCAGTATGGGCATAGTCCACTATGACACTAAAGTCCTGACCACAGTCTATGGCCTCAAACCTTCCAGGCACTCCCTCTATCTCCTCTATCCTTTCCACTACCTCCCCAAGATCCATCCCCAGCTGGATACAGATCCCCAGAGCTCCAAGGATATTCATCATATTGAATCTTCCTAGAAGCTTGCTCTCCACATCATATCTCTTGTTTTCATAGGTTATAAAGATCTCCTGGCTGGAGCTTGTGAAGTTAAGGGTTTCTCCCCTGAGGTCTCCCTTTTTCTCGCCAAATCCCACTCCTCCAAATTCTTCATAGAGCTTCCTTCCATACTCATCCTCTACATTGTAGACACCCTTGCTCCTATCCTTGAGTTTCAGAAACAGCTTTCTCTTGGCTTCAAAGTAACCCTCCACCGTCTTGTGGAAGTCCAGGTGATCCAATGTGAGGTTGGTAAAGGCAGCCACATCAAACTCTACCATCTCAACCCTTCCCATCTCAAGGGCGTGGGAACTTACCTCCATTATGAGGTACTCTATCCCCTTCTCCACAGCTTCCCTGCATATCTTTATGAGATCCAGGGATTCTGGAGTTGTGTTTGGAGCAGGTATAACCCTCTTCCCCACCTTATACTCCACCGTACCTATTCTGGCTATCCTCTCCTCCCCTATGAGCTTTTCCAGGATATAGGTTGTAGTGGTCTTTCCATTTGTTCCCGTTATCCCCACTACCTTCAGCTGCTTTTGAGGCCAGTTGTAGAAGTTGGAAGCTATAACTCCCAGGTGCTGTCTGAGATCCTCAACTATTACAAGGCCTACCTCCTCTGGCACCTCTACCTCTCTAGAGGCTATGATCAGCTTAGCTCCTCTCTGGATTGCCTTTTCTATATAGTCGTGGCCGTCCACTGTGGCACCTGTGAGGGCTGCAAAGATGTAGCCCTCCTCTACCTTTCTGGAGTCATACTCCATACCTCTGTATTCATTGATTTTTCCCGACTGAACTACTCTATACTCTAAACCTTTAAATATTCTTTCCATAATCTATCACTCCAAAATCTCTTCTTTCATTTCTTGATACTACTGCTCCATACTATGTTACCACAAGGCATTTCCTTTTTCATACCAATTTTTAAACCTTGTTGTTTGTTCTGTTTTTTTTACCCTTCATTAAAGGAAATACCCCACCGCTATTGTAGTAAACTTAAAATGTTTTTTGTTAATTTTTAGAAAAAAGGATGATAAAAGCGTGGACTTAAAATGATTCTGAGATAAAAGGGGAGATCAACTATGAAAAAGAGTATTATTGTAGCAGCTCTGCTCATTGCAGGAGCCACCTCCTACACAACCCTGGGGGCTGAGGAGAAGAAGTGGAGCTTTGATGCAGGAATCAGTCATACTGAAAGACAGCAGGGAAGGATAACCAGCAGGGTTTATGATGAGGGGTATCCTGGGGCAGATGATCTCATCGAGGATGGAGATGTAACCTCGGTCTTCACCAGCATCGGATACAAGTTTAACAATAAGTGGGCTGTGGACTATAAGTATGCCTACGACTACATAAATAACAACGATCAGTTTGGTAGGGGAAATGACAAGGACAGCGGTAAGTATATCATCCATACTGCCAGACTTATAAGAACCTTTGAACCCTTTATGCTATGGAATAAAGAGTGGGATTCCAGTGTATGGATAGGAGGTAGAAACTACAGAGAGTCAAGCATACAGGGAGATGGAGAGTACCAATATTTAGGCTACTCATCCAACAGATTCCTTGCCAACGCCAATATGAACACCGAGCTTACTGAGCAGACCCACCTGGACCTGAACTACCAGTATCAGTTCAGAGATAATGATCCAGATGACGGGGAGACCACCCCTAACCAACACAGACACTATATCACCGCTACTGTTAACCACGCCTTTAACGAAAGGTGGTATATCTCCATTGGAAACACCCTCTACCTGAGACAGGAGGTCAGCGAGTCCAAAAACTACGGGGAGTGGGACTACGAGTATACCCTTGGACACAACTATCCCCTTTCTGGAGGCTATACCCTAAATACCGAGTTAACAGCCTGGGGAGAACTGGGACTCTGGGAGAAGGGATACAGGCAGGTTCAGGACCACGATCAGGCGGAGCTGGTATTTATGCCAAAGATCAAGAAGACCTATGACCTTTCCGAAGACATGACCCTCTCAGCCTATGCAGGGGTGGGGTATGTTTATGGTTACGATACCAGAACAAACAGAAAGATGTATTCTGGATTCGAGGGAAGGTTCGGAGCTGTTTACAGCTATGACTTTTAAATAAAAAAGTGCATGACGTTCCACCCCTTCTAACCTTATGTGACTGATGTGACTACTTTTTATAATGAAATCAATCTATAATTTTATATTTT
>CAYSGC010000278.1:0-3112 GCA_964430145.1 uncultured Fusobacteriaceae bacterium
CTTGCAGCAGTAATGGGGGGATCCATGTTTGGGGATAACCTTTCGGTTATATCGGATACCACAATTGCAGCCACAAGAACTCAGGGTGTTGAGATGAGGGATAAGTTTAGAATAAATGTCTTTATAGCAGCTCCAGCAGCAGCACTGACACTTCTTCTACTTCTGGTTATGGGGAAGCCAGAGGTGATACCAGAGGTTCAGTCATATGACTATACCCTTATAAAGGTTATTCCATATATATTTGTACTAGGACTGTCACTGGTTGGAATCAATGTATTTGTGGTTCTTACAGGGGGAATACTTCTATCTGGTGCAATAGGGATGATCTACGGAGACTTTACTCTTCTGGGACTGTGTAAGGAGATCTATGGAGGATTCACCAACATGAATGAGATCTTCCTGCTATCCCTTCTTACAGGAGGACTTGCAGCTATGGTAACCAAAGCTGGGGGAGTACAGTGGCTTCTGGAAAAAATACAGAAGAACGTAAAGGGAGAGAAATCTGCTCAGATAGGTATAGCTGCCCTTGTAGGACTTACCGATGCAGCAGTGGCAAACAACACAGTGGCAATTATCATCAATGGTCCAATAGCTAAGAAGATGTGTGAGAAGTATAAGGTTGACCCTAGAAGGAGTGCAGCACTTCTGGATATCTTCTCATGTGTGGGTCAGGGAATGATACCATATGGAGCACAGATGCTTATACTTCTCGGGTTTACCCAGGGAGCTGTATCGCCTCTTCAGTTGATGCCGCTACTATGGTATCAGCAGCTTCTGGCTATATTTGCCATCATATCCATCTTTATTCCATTTGCAGACAAGCTTATAAGGGAGAAGCCTTGGGAGTGGGCACTGGAAGAGGGAGAATAAAAGTTATCTAAAGGGAGAGGCTAAGCCTCTCTTTTTTTATTTATGGCAAATAAATGAAGAACTTTATTAATTAAGTTAATAAAGTTAGAAGGTGAAAATCTCGTTGTTTGTTGATGGAGAATGAATGTTGAAAAAAATGTAAATAATATCTCGAAGAGCATGGCCCTAAGTTGAATAAGGCGTTTGTAAAAAGAGGGGGGATGGAGTAGTCTTTATAGTAAGGAGGGGAAGGATGATAATAAGGTCTAATTTTGGAAGGTTAAAGGATGGAAGAGAAGTAATAAAATACACCCTTAGAGGTGATGAGATAGAGGTTAGCATCCTTAACTATGGAGGGATCATAACGGAGATACTCCAGAGGGACAGAAATGGGATAAGGAAAAATATAGTACTAGGTTACGACAATATAGAGGATTATGAGGAACGGTCCCCCCATTTTGGCTGCATAACCGGCAGGGTTGCCGGAAGGATAGCGGGAGGAGAGCTTGAGATAGACGGAAGAAAGTACCAGCTCCCTTTAAACAGCGGATCCAACACCCTCCACGGGGGAGTAAGGGGACTGGATAAGCAGATATGGGATGTAGAGGAGATATGTGTAGAAGTAGACGGAAAGGTAGCTGAGGGGATAGAGCTCAGCTACACAAGCGAACACCTGGAGGAGGGATTCCCCGGAGAGGTTACCTTCAGGGTAAGATACCTGCTTTCTGGAGGGGAGCTGTCCATAGAGTACCTGGGGGAAGCAGACAGAAAAACCTTCGTGAATCCCACCAACCACACCTACTTCAACCTCACAGGAGGTATGGATACTGTGCTAGGACATGAACTCTACATAGACGCAGACACCTTTGTGGAGCTAAACGGGGAGAGCATTCCTACCGGATTAAAGAAGGGCGTAGGCGGAAGTATATTTGACAGGAGAGAGGGAGGAAGTCTAAGGGGCTTAGATACCTCCAAGGATCCAGACATAGAGATAGTGGGGGGAGGATTTGATCACCCATTTATACTGAATAAGAAGGATGGAAGGGAGATCCATCTCAGAGAGGAAGAGAGCGGAAGAGGTGTAGAGGTAGAGACCAGCGAAGCGGTTGTTGTAGTCTACACAGGAAACTTTCTGGGAGATGAGGGAAGGCTCAGCTGCGGAACCGAATCCAGAAAGTATATGGGAATATGCCTGGAAACCCAGGACTATCCAGATGCTCCCAACCAGGAGCTGGGTGAGGTAAGGTATGCAGAACCCTCGAAACCCTATAAGGCGTGGACTAAATACAGGTTTTTTACAGATTAGGAGGACGAGATAAGTGAAACCTTTAAAGGATAAGAATATCTTCAAGATACTTAAGATAGTAAGCGAGGAGAAGAAGGTAGCCAGAAAGGATCTAGCTAAGATGATAGAGATCACCCCTGCAGGGGTAACTAAGATAACCAAGAAACTCATCGACAGGGGATACCTTATAGAGACGGAGAAGGGAGACTCCATAGGGGGAAGGCCTCCCATTATGCTGGAGTTAAACCCCGAAAAGGGATATATAGCAGGGATCTGCTACGGCCCTAAAAAGATAACGGGAGTCCTCATGAACCTCCACTGGGAGGTCCTATGGAGGGAGTCCAAGAAGATAAGAAGCAAGAACAAGGAGAGCATCCTTGAGGAGAGCTTTGAAGTAATAGACAGTGTACTGAGCAAGGCCGAGGGTACAAAGATAATGGGAATAGGGGTAGCCCTAAACGGACTGGTAGACAGCGAGGAAGGAATATCCCTCTTCTCTCCTCACTACAGGTGGAGGGATGTACCTCTAAAGAGATGCCTTGAGGAGAGGTACAACCTTCCCGTCTTTATAGACAATGATGTGAGGATGATGGCTGTGGCTGAGATGGAGTATGGAGCAGCCCAGGGAAACCCTTCCTTCGTTATGCTGAATATAGGAGAGGGAATAGGAGCAGGTATAGTCATCAACAACAGAGTATTTCAGGGGGGGAGCTACTCTGCAGGGGAGGTAGGCCACCTGAGGGTAAATGAAAACGGTAAAAGGTTTTGCTCCTGCGGAAAGAAGGGGTGCCTGGAAGCAGAGGTATCAACGGAAAACATCCTGAACAAGGTCAGGGAGGAGATGGAGGCAGAGGAGATAAGAAGCTACCTCAACGAGATAAAGGACAGGGAGCTGGTCTTTGGTGACATATGCGAGGGGGCCAACAATGGAGACTACTACTCCATCCAGATTCTGGAATTTATGGGAGAAAACCTGGG
>CAYSGC010000279.1:0-3105 GCA_964430145.1 uncultured Fusobacteriaceae bacterium
TAAATCAATCTGCAGTTTCTATTCAGGTAAAGAAGTTTGAGGAGCTATTAAATACCAAGTTATTTGATAGAAGCTCCAAGAAGATCAAGCTTACATACTCTGGTGAGGTGCTCTACAAGATGGCAGAGGAGATCTTTCAGAAGGTAAAGAGAGCGGAAAAGGAGATGTCTAGAATTATTGAGCTGGACAAGGCAAAAATTTCCATAGGTGCGAGCCCTGTAATAGGAGAGCCGCTTATTCCGAAACTTATGAAGGGATTTTCCATGGTCCACTCTGAGATAGAGTATGATATCAGAATCGCAGAGAAGAAGACTCTTTTAAGACTTCTTAGAGAGGGAGAACTGGATGTAATCCTTCTAGATGCTGAGCATATTACAGACAGCAACCTGGAAGTAATAGACGTAGAGGAGTTCCCTTACGTGCTTGTAAGTAAGAGGGACTACACAAGCCTTGAAGAGGTTACAGAGGACACCCTTATCACAAGAAACTATATTCCAAACAATGAGGAAGCAATAGCAACTCTAGAGAGCAAGTATAAGGTATCTTTTAACAACAGGGTACCAGTAAGAGGAAGCCTTGAGGTAATCAAGGAGATGGTAAGGGAGGAAGTAGGAAATGTTATCCTTCCATACTACTCTGTGTATAAGGAGATCGAGGCTGGAGAGTTTAAGGTAATAGAGAGAGTTGAGAGTGTAAGCGACTCCTACCACATGGTAATTACCAAGGACAAGAGAGCTCTTTTAGAGATAATTAAATTTATTAACTTTACACAAAACTTTAAGATAATGTAGAAACTTCTACCTGTTTTAAAGTAGAAAATCAGGAGGTAGGATATGAACCTTATAGATTCCTATGTAACAACCTATGAGTTGTTAAAGGATTTTATTGAGATAGAAAGAAAAGAGAATATTACTGAGAAGATAGCTGTGGAGATGGCAGAAGCCTTCCAGGGAGGGAACAAGGTTCTTATTGCCGGTAACGGTGGAAGCAACTGTGACGCCCTTCACTTTGCAGAGGAGTTTACTGGAAGGTTCAGAGGAAACAGAAGAGCCCTTCCAGCTATAGCTCTATCCGATTCATCTCACATTACTTGTGTAGGGAACGACTTTGGATTTGACTACATCTTTTCAAGGGGAGTAGAGGCATATGGTAAGGAGGGAGACTTCTTCATAGGTCTTTCTACCAGCGGAAACTCAGCCAATATTATAAAGGCTGTAGAGGCAGCCAAGGAACTTGGAATGAAAACAATCGTACTTCTTGGAAAGGACGGAGGAAAGCTTAAGGGGATGTGCGACTATGAGTTCGTAATCCCAGGAGCAACTTCAGACAGAATCCAGGAGATACACATGATGATCCTTCATATTATAATCGAGGGTGTAGAGAAGATCATGTTCCCAGAAAACTACTAAAATAAAAATGAGCCTTAAGGGCTCATTTTTTTTATTATTAAGAAAAGTATAGGACTTATAAAAAAATTACGTAAATCAATCAGTGCTCCGGTTGATTACTAGGATGCAACGTCACGTTGCTATTTATCTATGGAACAGGAACCGTCCTCTGAGGGAGCTTCCTCTATTCCCACAAGCTTTATCTTCTGATCGATTATCTTGCTTCCCTTTACCTTGTCAAAGGTATAGATAAAGGCAAAGGACAGTATGAGCCCCATAAAACTTGTAAGAACCCTCTTCCCTTCTGTAAACCCTAAGAATTCCCCTAAAAAGTATCCACCTATCATAAGGAGGATAGGGAGTAGGTAAACCAAGGCTGCAATATTTAACAGGGATTTATCCTCTATCTCAAAGGTAATAACATTTCCCACCTCTACCTTCTCGCTGCACTTAAACTCAAAAGTACTTCCCATCTTCTCCTTGTTGCCGCATCCAGAACAGTGGGCACATGCACTCTCCTTGTACAGGTGTACCTTGATAATATCCCCTCTAACCTCTCTAACAATTCCCTTATTTATCATCGGACCTTCTCCTTAAAAATTCAGAATAAAAAAAACATAAGTTGCTGAATGAATAGATTATAACATATGGGATTTCTTTTGGAAAGAGTCCTTATTAATCCTTGAAAACAGGCACTCAGATATGATAAAATTAAGACAAAAGCTTAATAGGAGGAAAGATGGAAAAATTAGAGGAATACAGGTGGCCTGTATTAAAGGCTCTGACCATATCTCTATTTTTTTTGTATTTTTTTATAAAGGGAAGGCTTTTGGGAGGAAGTGGTCTCTACGATCACCTCAACCTGATTTTTGGAGTATACTATTACTTTTTAATACTGTATCCCCTACTCCTGACCTCCTCCCTGTTTATAGGTAACAAAAAAAAGGAGAGCGTCTTAAAGATACGTCTTTTTTCAGGAATTCTTTTTTTCTTTTTTTGCACATTTTACGTCCTTATGGGTGAGCTTCAGGCCTCTGTTCTTAAGGGAAGGGACCTTGAGCAGCAGCTTGTAAAAATAGCCTGGACCCAGATGAACCTTGGAGGAATCTCTACATCTATAATGCACTTTCTCTACTTTAATATGGAGACCCATATACTTCAAAGGACAGTTATCGGGGGAATATCCTTCACCGCCTTTATCCTTTTTGCCAAGGCAGTTACCCAGAGTATAAGAAGTATACTGGGAACGGCTGCTAAAAGCAGGGAGAGAAGGGAGCTTCAGAGGAAGGAAGAGGAGCTTAAGGCAAAGATAACCATAAAGGAAGAGATCGACAAGAAGATGGCTCTCAAGAAGCAGAAGAGCCTTCAGCAGCAGGAGGAGAAGATCCAGCAGAGGGTAGATCTCTTTATGCAGAGGGATGAGGCAGCAGAAGATAAAGGGATTGAAAAGCCTCTTGTGGAGGAAGTTTCTCCAGAGAACCCCGCCGGTGAAACCCTTAGTCTAGATGACCTCTTGAACCTCGTAGAGGAGCAGAGGGAGCAGGCAGACAGGGAAACTACCGCTTCAGAGAAGGAACACCGTGAAGAGGAAACAAATGATGAAGACAACAGGCTGGAGGATAGATTCACAGCCGCTGAAGACACCGATAACAAGGGGGAAAAAAATGATACTGGCATCTAAATCACCTAGAAGAAGGGAGATCCTCTCCCAGTTTGG
>CAYSGC010000280.1:0-3084 GCA_964430145.1 uncultured Fusobacteriaceae bacterium
TCCATTTTTTACCTCCTTTGATTATTTTTTATAGCAAGATATTTTACTGCTAATAGGGAAAATAATCAACGGAAATGCCTCTATCTCCCATTCAAAATAATAATCCAAGATATATAGATGATATACCCCTTGAATATATTGACTTTTCTGTTTAAAAAGCACTATCTGCGGTGCCTGAATCCCCCTAAAAAATAGGTCTATCTCAGCTTCAGAACCTCCTCAATAATCCTTCCCAGCTTCTCCAAGTCAACCTCCGGATAGTGGATATCATCTATCCAGATATTGGGAGCTGTTTTACATCTTCCCCTGCACGGTGTCTCTATGAGGTCTATCCTGTCCTCGGCGTCCTCCTCGAGGAGCACCTCCTCTATATGATCTGCACCCTTTATGGAACAGTTGAACCCCTTACACACCTCCACCCTTTTTCTGTCACCTATGAGGAAGGGAAAGAATTCAATGGTTTCCCTTATCTCCTCTGCACTCATGTTGCAGAGCTTCCCTATATACTCTATAGCTTCATCTGTGAGCTTACCATAGTAACCCTGGGCAGCCAGAAGTATCTCCAAGATATCCTCCCTGGGGTCCTCCAGATCCCCTATATATTTCTCTATCTCCTTAAACATTCTTCACATCTCCTTATAAAAATTCTTTGACTGTTATTCTACAGTATAAATGAAGATATATCCATCCCTTTAATAGCTCCAAATAAAATCATCCTTGATATGAGGGGGAGAATATAATAAAATATTTTATAAAATTTTAGGTTATCAGGGGGAAAGAAATGAAAAAACTTACAAAAAAATTTACTCACAGCTGCTCACTGGACTGCTACGACCTGTGTAAGTTTGATGTGTATAGAAAAGGGAACAGGGTAACAAAGATAATGGGAAGTACAGATAATGCCTTTACCAAGGGAATTATCTGCAGCAAGGGGAGAAAGCATGTGGACAGGCTCTACAGCAAGGACAGGATAAAAACTCCCCTTCTCAAGGTAGGTGACGACTGGAAGGAGATTACCTTTGAGGAGGCAGTTAAGCTTGTGGGAGAAAAGTTAACCTCTCTAAAGGCTACCTATGGTTCCCAGTCGGTAATTCACTACGCTGAGTCGGGAGCTGGGGGAGTTCTAAAGGGAGTAGAGGATATCTTCTTCAACTTCTACGGGGGAATCACCACAACTACAGGAAGTACCTGCTGGGGGGCTGGAAGCCAGGCACAGAACTACGATTTTGGGGACAGAAGGTCCAGCGACATAGACGATATCTTCAACGGGAAAACTATCCTTCTCTGGGGAAGAAACCCCTACAATACATCCATCCACCTCTATGAGAGGGTCATTCAGGCGAAAAAAAAGGGAATTAAGGTGGTTATAATAGATCCCAGAGTAAATGAGTCGGCCAGAGCTGCTGACCTGCATATCTCTCCAAACCCCTCTACAGACGGAGCTCTTGCCATGGCTGTAACAAAGCTCCTTATCGAGGAGAGGGAAATAGATGCCTCATATATAGAAACCCATATCCACGGATTTGAGGAGTACAAGGAGTACCTGGAGGGACTTTCCATGGAGTATCTCTTGGAGGAGACAGGGGTTTCCATGGAGGAGGTAGAGCTCCTGACTGATATAGTGGCTCTGGGAGGAGTATCGTGCTTCCTGGGATATGGAATGCAGAAGTATACCAACGGAGGAAATTCCATAAGAGCAATAGATGCCCTCATGGCTATCAGTAAAAACATTGGAAGAAGGGGAGCAGGGGTATTCTACTCCAACAGGGTGTATCCATCCCTTCTGAACACAGACCCCTATGGAAGCGGGACATATGCTGTAAATGCCCGTACCTTCCAGGTTACAGAGTTTGTGGATTATATAAATAGGATGACTGAAACCGATGAAGATCCCATCAAAGCCATCTTTATCAGCAAGTGCAATCCCCTAAACCAGTATCCAAACCTCAACGAATCCATAGCAGCCTTTGAAAGAATAGATTTTAAGGTATGTATAGATGGCTTTATGACAGATACAGCCAAGTACTGTGATCTTATAATCCCATCTACCAACACTCTGGAGAGTGAGGATATAATATACTCCTCTATGCACAGCCCCTACCTTCTCTACAATGAGAGGATAGTTGAGCCAGAGGATGAGCTTATGGATGAATACTTCTTCTTCCAGAAGCTGGCCCTGGAGATGGGAATGGAGAAGTATCCCCAGGTAGACAAAAAAACCTATATAGAAAGTATCCTTGAACCTGTGGGACTTACAATAGAGGACCTGAAGAGAAAGAGTATCAACCTCAGCAAAGGAGAGGTTGCCTGGGAGGACATGGCCTTTCCTACCCCCAGCGGAAAGATTGAGATCTACAGTAAGAG
Organism: uncultured Fusobacteriaceae bacterium; assembly: GCA_964430145.1. Lineage (GTDB taxonomy): Bacteria > Fusobacteriota > Fusobacteriia > Fusobacteriales > Fusobacteriaceae > Propionigenium. The sequence continues at coordinate 2,365 of CAYSGC010000280.1, forward strand.
CGCCAGAGAGGATGGGCAGAGCCCTATCCCGGTATATATCCCATCTCTCAAGAGGAGCGAGGAGTTCCCACTTAGGCTTATAAGCCCACACTTTAAAAACTCTCTCTTTAGCCAGCACTACAGGGAGAAGAAAGGATTATCAAGGCTCTATGTAGGAAGAAAAAATATGGCATCCCACACAGAGGGGGAGAGGGTGACCCTCTCCTCCAAGTTTGGAAGGATAGAGTGTACTATCCACCTGGATGAAACCCTCAGAGAGGATATGGTCTACATGTACGCAGGATGGAACCACAAACACGGAAACCCAAATTTTTTAACCTATAATGGCAGCTCCGAGATGGGGGGGCAGGTCACCTACTACGATACCTTTGTCAAGATAGGAGAATAAAGAATACAGTTTTTTAAATTAGAGCATGCCAGGGCATGCTCTTTTTTTGAAGATTAATCTCCTTCCTAGACTCTTTTTAAAAAAAATTCAAAAAAAGGTGTACAACAATCTCAATTATTTATATTTTTATCAAATCAATTGTTTGTTTTTTGAAATTAAAGTTTGATTTTAGTTTAAAAACCTAATTTTTAAGGTAAATTTATTTTTGACAATGATTTTTTTTTGAAATATACTCGTAAGGAATCTAGGGGAAACACTAACAGAAGGGGGATATAGAATGCATATTCATATAGCTGAAAAAGTACTGAAGAATACGAAGTTTTCTATTGAAA
>CAYSGC010000281.1:0-3064 GCA_964430145.1 uncultured Fusobacteriaceae bacterium
GGAGAGAGAACGGTAAAGTACAGACTGAAGGACTGGGGAGTATCTAGACAGAGATACTGGGGAACACCGATTCCAGCTCTATACTGTGACAAGTGTGGAGTAGTAATGGAAAAGGAAGAGAACCTTCCTGTAAAGCTGCCTAAGGACATTAAGTTTACCGGAAACGGAAATCCACTAGAGACATCTGAGAAGTTTAAAAATGCAACTTGTCCAGAGTGTGGAGGAGTAGCCAGAAGAGAAACAGATACTATGGATACCTTCGTAGACTCATCTTGGTACTACCTGAGATACTGCGACCCTAAGAACACAGATCTTCCGTTTAACAAGGAGATCGGAGACGGATGGTCGCCGGTAGATCAGTATATCGGAGGAATAGAGCACGCGGTAATGCACCTGCTTTACTCTAGATTCTTCCACAAGGTTATGAGAGATATGGGACTTATCTCGACGGATGAGCCATTTAAGAGACTTCTAACTCAGGGAATGGTACTGGGGCCATCATACTACTCAAATGCCAAGAATGCCTTCCTATACCCTTCAGAGGTTGAGATAAAGGGAGACAATGCTTATGACAAGGAAACTGGAGAGGAGCTTGTTGTTAAGGTAGAGAAGATGTCTAAGTCTAAAAACAACGGTGTTGACCCAGAGCATATCATAGAGAAGTACGGGGCAGATACAGCTAGATTATTCACTATGTTTGCTGCACCACCTGAGAAGGAACTGGAGTGGAATGAAAACGGACTTGCTGGCTCATACAGATTCCTAAACAGAGTTTGGAGGATGGTAGCAGAGAACAAGGAGTTTATCCAGGACGGAGATATAGACCTTGAGAAGGTAAGCAAGGAGGATAAGGCTGTTATCAGAAAGCTTCACCAGACGATCAAGAAGGTAACGGAATCTATCGAGGCAGACTACCACTTCAACACCTCTATAGCTGCTACAATGGAGCTTTTAAATGATCTGCAGGACTACAAGACCAATGTACTTGAAGCAGATAAGATGACATCTGAGTCTAAGAAGATTTTCGCAGATGCCCTGAAGAATATGACGCTTATGCTCTCACCATTTGTACCACATACTTGTGATGAGTTATGGGCAGAGCTAGGAAATGAGGGATACTTATTTGATGCAGCCTGGCCAGAGCATGTGGAGGCACTGACAATCTCAGATGAGATAACTATAGCTGTACAGGTAAATGGTAAGGTTAGAGCTACCTTAGATGTGGACAGAAACACCTCCAAAGAAGATCTTGAAAAGATGGCTGTAGAAAATGAAAATGTAGTTAAGAATACCGAGGGAAAAAACATTGTTAAGGTAATTGTTATCCCTGGCAAGATAGTAAATATTGTTGTAAAGTAATCTTAGATTAATGGATATAAATTTAATAAGCTCTTCTTTGAACTGTTCAAAGAGGGGCTTGTTTTTATATGAGGAGGCAGTGGGGAATGAAATACAGCATAGGGGAGATGAGCAAGCTCTTTGGGATTCCGGTGACTACCCTGAGACACTATCACAATAAGGGGATATTTAAGGCTTTCTACATAGATGAGGAGAGCGGATACAGATACTACTCCTCTGAGCAGTTTGAGCTGCTGAACAATATACTGAACCTCAGATACAGTAAGGTTCCCCTGGAAAGAATCAAGGAGTATACAGAGAAGGGAGACCTTGCCTCTCTCAAGGAGCTGTTTCAAGATCAGAGGGATGAGCTGAGAAGGAAGATCGAGGAGCTGGAGAGGGCTGAAAAAAGCGTAGAGGAGAGACTGAGGTATATAGAAGCGGTAGAGGGGATAGAGGGATTTGACAGGATAGTAGTCGAGAAAAAATGTGCAGGAAGGATCTTCAGCGTGAAAAAATCCTTTGTCACAGAGGAGGAGCTGGAACTTTTAGTAAGGGAGCTGGGAAGGGTAAGTGAGTTTTCATCCAGCCTGGTCCTTGGAAGTGTGGGACTGATTATGGAGAGGGATGGAGAGTGGAAGAAGTATTCTGGAGTATATCTCGTGAGTGAAAAGTTTCCTGAGAATCTGGAAATATGGGAGCAGCCTGAGGGGGAGTATATAAAGGTCTACTTTAAGGGTACCAGAAATGACAGTCCCAGATACTACAGGATGATGGAGGAGTATATAGGGAAGATGGGAATAGAGGTAGATGGACCCTATTATGAGATGGCCCTAGTGAGTAACTCAGTGGCTTCAAAGGAGAGAGAGTATATAAGGGTAATAGAGATTAAGAAAAGAAGTTGACTCTCTAGCTGGTGGAGGCTTTATAATTTTCTTAAAGAAGGGATGAAGGGAGATGGAGAATATGCTGGGAACTATAGTGAATACATCTACAATAATTGCAGGGAGTATTGTGGGGAGTTTGCTCAACAGAGGAATAGAGGAGAGGTACAAGGAAAGGACTATGCAGGGGATGGGTCTTGTGGCCCTGGCCATAGGAATATCAAATATCTCCAAGGGTATGGCACTTATAGGAAATCCCATAATCTTCATCCTGGCAATAGCCATAGGTGCAGTTGCAGGGGAGTGGATAGATCTCGAGGGAAAAATTGAGAGATTCAATAAAAGCTTTGGGGAGGAAAAAAGCCCTCTTCAGGGAATAGTTATCGGAGTGGTGCTGTTTTGTGTAGGGGCTCTTTCTATAGTTGGTCCTATCGAGAGTGCCCTCAGAGGGGATAACAGCATGCTATATGCCAACGCTGTTCTAGACGGGATAACCTCGGTCATACTTTCTGTTAACTATGGTATATCCATAGCTATAGTTGCTCTAGTACTCTTTATATGGCAGGGTGGGATCTACCTTGGAGCAGGGGCTATAGAGCATGTTCTGACGCCTGAAGTTCTAAATCAGTTAACTCTTCTAGGAGGGATATTTGTCTTGGCAACAGGAATAAATATACTGGGGCTTGGAAGAATAAAAACCCTAAATATCCTTCCGGCTTTACTGGTGCCGTTTCTGGCCAGAGCCTTAAGCCTGATCTAAATAGGGAATAAAAATAAAAGTTTTTTTAAAAAAGTGTTGACGGAAGGCTGTAATAGTGATATTATACTTCTTGTCCGCGAGG
>CAYSGC010000282.1:0-3051 GCA_964430145.1 uncultured Fusobacteriaceae bacterium
AGAGCTATGAAGCCGGTATAAAGAAGCTGGGGAATATAGAGGAGAAGAACCTGATGTTTTTAGAGGGGGACTTTAAGCTTTCTCCCAATATAAGGATAAGACCTTTTGATGTAATGCACGATGCCAGAAGAACCATGGGATTCAGGATAGTAAACTCAAGCGGAAAGAAGCTGGCTCTGGCTACAGATATAGGATATGTGGATAACCTGGTAAGGGATTACTTTAAGGGTGTGGATATAATGGTGATAGAGTGTAACTACGACCACTCTATGCTCATGACCTGCTCCTACCCATGGGACCTTAAGAACAGGGTGAAGTCCAACAATGGTCACCTCTCCAATGAGGCAGCTGCAAAGTTTATATGTGAAAGCTACCATGAGGGGCTGAAAAAGGTATACCTGGCCCATGTGAGCAGGGACAGCAATAAATATGATCTGGCTCTCTCAGCAGTGAAGGAGCAGTTGGCAAGGGAAGAGATAGAGGTAGAGCTGGAGATGGCCTATCAGGACAAAGCAACAGAAATTTTTAGTATATAGTGGTGATGAACTTGGGAAATAAAGAGCTTTGGGATGAATTGAAATTTGAGCTGGGCGGAATGAAGTTAAACAAGCTAGAGGGAGTGAAGGACAAAAAGCTTCTTCTGGGAGCAGGAAACAGGGGAGCGGATATACTATTTATTGGAGATGATCCAGACCTCTATGACGATGAGGATTTAAAGGTTAGCCTGGGAACAAGCGGAGAATTTTTTATGAAGCTCTGCGATCTGGCAGATCTGTCTCCAGAAAAGTACTATATAACCAATCTCTCCAAGTGTGTTCTCAAGTGGAGGGAGCTCACTGGAAATGAAAGGGAGCATATGAGGGACTATCTGGATATGCAGATAGCTATCATTAAGCCCAAGATTATAGTCAGCCTGGGGCAGGAAGTGACTGGGATTCTTATGGGGAAGGAGATAAAGATCCCTGAGGTAAGGGGAAGGATACACTCCTACTTTGGCGGGATAAAATTAATCCCTACCTTTGATCCAAGTTATGTAAAGAGAACCAGGGATGCCAGCGGAAGAAAGGCAAAACCTGCAATAGAGTTTTGGAATGATCTGAAGATGATAAAGGGCGAGATAGAGAATTAGTGAAGAAGTGAAGGACAGCCGGGAGGCTGTCTTTTTTTGATGCATAGGAGAAAGTTATAGGGGAAGATGTTATATAAACAACGGTAATAATTTTAAGTACCTTTGGAAGATTAGTGTAATTTTATGAAAAAAACCTTGGAGGAAAAATAGTGAACAGATAGTAAACAGGGTTATAGTTATCACTAAACAAGGAGGTATGTTATGAACGATTTTGGTGAATTTATAGAATTGGGAGTACTCTATAAGATTCTGCCGATATTGGGCGCTGTTATTATAGTCCTTATCGGTATGTATGTAGCGAAGAAGCTGGCAGCTTCTCTGGGAAAACTCCTCTCTAAGGTTAAGGGATTTGATTTCCTCAAGCACAAGGTATTTCAGTGTGAGGACGGCCATGAGAGGGTGCTACTTGGGCTTATAGTAAAGTTTATCTACTATATTATAGTAATCTTTACTGTGGTGGCAGCGGCGGAAAGGCTTGGACTGACTAAGTTTACCAGTCCTCTAAACAGTTTCCTAGAGAGCATATTCCTCTATGTGCCTAATATATTAGGTGGACTGATCTTCCTCTTAATTGCTTTTATACTGGCAAAGTTGGCAGGCTACTTTACCCTTACCCTGCTCAGTAAGGCGAGGATAGAGGAGAGGCTGAAGCTAGGTGAGGGAACTTCCCTGACTAAGGCTTTGAGTGATTTGGTATACATAATAGTATTTGTTCTACTTCTTCCAGGAGTGCTCAGTGCCCTAAGGCTTGATAGTATACTTTCTCCTATCACCAATATGCTGGACAAGTTCCTTCTGTTTATTCCAAATATAGTGGCAGCGGGACTGATACTGGCTATCGGTTGGTTCATCGCCTTCAAAATAAGGGATGCTGTAAGGGAGATACTGGAATCCCTCAAGGTAGAGGATAAGCTTGTTATATCTGAAAGAAAGATCTTTGAAGGGAAGCTGTCGTCCATCCTTTCAAATATAGTGTATATATTAATTTTAATTCCTGTATTTACTGCAAGTTTGAGCTATATAGGTTTAGAGTATATAACTCAGCCAGTGGTGGATACCATAGGAATAGTATTCTCCTACCTTCCAAATCTTGTAGGAGCACTGATTATACTTTCAGTGGCATTCTTCTTCAGTCAGATACTGGAGAGGGTAATAACCAACCTTCTGGCGGGATTTGGTTTTGATAAGCATCTGGCAAAGCTCGGACTGAAGTCTGAGGAGGGGTGCTACTCCAAGGTGGCAGGAAAGCTAGTAAAGTACATACTTATCTATTTTGCGCTACTTCAGTCTATAGAGATTCTTGGATTCACAGTGCTTACAGACTTAAGTTATAACCTTACTGTACTTTTGGGATCCATACTCATGGGTGTATTTATTATAGCTATAGGAGTGTTTGTGGCTAACTTTGTAGCTGGTTTTATAGCATCTACCAATATAAGGAACAAGAAGGTTATTGCCACTGTGGCAAGGATTGCTGTGCTTGTATTTGTGGGAGCAATGGGCCTCAGACAGATGGGAATAGCTAATGAGATAATAAACATGGCCTTTGGATTCACCCTTGGAGCCATTGCTGTAGCTCTAGCTATAGCCTTTGGTTTTGGAGGAAGAGATATTGCAGCTAAGAAGCTGGAGGAGTTTGAAAAGTGCCTCAAGGAGGAGAAGAAGGAGGAGTAAAATAGTAGGATAAAGGGCCGCTCTGTGAGCGACCCTTTTTTATTCTGTGAATGATTGTCCCTGGGAGGTTTAAACCTCTCATACATTTAGAAAGTTTCCTGAAACCATTAATTTATAGTTGATTCCAAGGAGAGGGATGTTATTTTAACCGAGTAGTTAGAGGGAGGAAACCCACTTTCTCAGGGTGCCTGGTAGGGAAATTTCTCCTTTGAAAAAGTGAAAACAGTGTGATAAGATATAATAAATTT
>CAYSGC010000283.1:0-1366 GCA_964430145.1 uncultured Fusobacteriaceae bacterium
ACTTCCCATCCTTCCCATAAAATACATGTCTGTAAGGGTGTAGGCTCTCTGGATCAGCTCACTGATCATGAGGGGGATGGAGATCTTTAATATGACTTTATAGAGACTTCCGTTGACAATGAGGTCCCTGTGCTTTTTATACTTCATCTATTGCTCCTTTATCTTAAGATTATCTGCAAATGATTATTCTATCATCTTTATGGGGTTTTAACAAGGAGGGAAGTTTGACTTGGAAATGAGCCAGAGATTGATTATACTTAGATAAAGGATTGTGCAGAAGATCGGGGTGAGGAGATGTACAGGTTAGTTGTATTTGATATAGACGGAACCCTTGCTGTGAGGTGGAATGAGATACCGGAAAGTACCCTTGAAACCATCAGGAGGCTCAAGGAAAGGGGAGTTCACTGTCTCATGGCTACAGGTAGGGGAAGTGTGGCAGTGGAGGAGATGGCCAGGCTCACTGGTATAGAGGACTATGTGGCTCTCAATGGTCAGTATGTTTTCTATGGGGGAAGGGCTACCTATAAATATATCTATCCCAAGGAGATAACTAAGAGGGTAGCGGAGATATGCAGGGAGACAGGGTGTCACTATGGTTTTATAAATGAGAGGGGTTACTATATCCCTGACTTGGCTGAGCTCAGGGGGAAGCACGGAAGTCCTATACTTACTAGTGTAAAGATCATAGATGATCTGGGTGAACATGAGGAGGTTAACCAGATAGTTGTCTTCTGTGAAAAGGAGAAGTACACTTACTTTGACGAACTGAAAAAAGATTATATAATGACCTCTTGGCATACTGGGGGATTTGATATGCATATCAATATCAGGTCCAAGGCTGAGGGGGTAAGGGAGATAGCTGAAGACCTGGGCATAGGAAGGGATGAGATCCTCTGCTTTGGAGACGGGGAGAATGATATAGAGCTGCTGGAGTATGCAGGTATGGGAGTGGCCATGGGAAGTGCAGGGGAGAAGGTAAAGAAGGCAGCAGACCTTGTGACGGAAGCGGCAGAGGAGGACGGGATCTATAACGCCTGTAAGAGACTGGGAGTTATCTGAAGAATTAGGTGGGAGCACTGCACTTGCATTAATAGTCTGCTAATAATCTTTTAATTAAAAAAAGGTAATTTAAATAATGGAGAGTAAAATAATAGCATCAAGGGTAAAAGGAGGGTTATAAATGAAAAAAATATTATTTTCATTGATGCTTTTAATCTTGGCAGCCTGCACCTCCACCGAGGAAAAAAACATAGAGAAAATGACCAGAGAGGGAGACCCCCAATGGTGGCAGGAGATAGGAGAGCCAGATAGCGAGTATTGGTGGGTAAATGAATATGAGGATGAACAGTCGGAATAAGAGACCCTT
>CAYSGC010000283.1:1466-3047 GCA_964430145.1 uncultured Fusobacteriaceae bacterium
TTTTAAGGGGAGAAAAAGAAATGAAAAAACTATTAACAGGAGCTATGATTTTTGGAACATTTGCAACTGCAGCATACGCAGCTCCAAGAGGAACGGTGGAAGTAGGATTTGAGACGGAGAGAGTAAACTCGAGATATGAGGACTCAAGCTTCATCCTGCCATATGTGAAGACAAAGACATTCTTCAATGAAACAACTCCATACTACATGGAGGCAAACTACTCATTCAGGTACCACGATAAGAATAGAGGGGGAACCGATGAGAAGGCCAAGGATAAGAGACAGAGATATGAACTGTACTTTGGCGGATACACACTGACAAACGGAAACTTTGCATTTGCACCTAAGGTGGGGGTAAGACATGAGGAGTTTTCCAACCAGGTAGATGGAAGAGCTGAGAGAAGTATCTTCAGATTCTATCCAAATATGTCCTATAAGATAGATGAGACCAATGCCCTATCTCTAGGAGGATTTGTTGCCACTATCTCAGACAAGAGAACCGGTAGCGGAAGAAACGGGGATCCAGATTCATATGATAAGAGACAGTCGGACTACCTACACGAGTTAGAGTTTGCTCACACATATAAATTAAATGAGAGACAGACATTTGTAACCTCTATCTACAACGAGTATGAGAGCAATCAATATCAGGGAACAAATGAGATCTGGGAGCTAAGGTTTAAGTTTAACTACGCTCTGGAAAATGGAAAGACTAAGGTGTCTCCATTTGTAAGACTGCCTATAAACAGAGAAACCAGAGAGGTGCAGAAGGACGGGACAAGAAAGACTGTGGATACAGACAGAACAAGAGTTGGAGTAGCTGCAAGCCACAAGGTGAACGAGGACTGGACTATGTTAGGAGAGACCTGGTACCAGACACAGACTATGGAGGGTGGACCAAGTAAGGACACTGTATTCCTAAAGCTGGCTATGAGATATGCATACTAGGATTTTAAATCTATAATATGAAGTTTTACAGGCGATAATGGGAGTTATCGCCTCTTTTATTTGGAGAGTATGAAAGGGTAGAAAGCCTCAGGTTCTGAATAACTGAAGAGAGAGGAAAAACTCTATAGATAAATAAAAGGACTTTACATATCCAAACAAATATATTATAATCAATATTGAAATGATTACAATATCGGAGGTTGAGGATGAACTTTTCATTGGAAAATCAAAATGGAGATATGATAAATCTTGCTGGCCACAAGGGGAGAAAGGTAGTATTCTTCTATCCTAAGGCAAGTACTGCAGGGTGAGCCAAGGAAGCCAGAGGGTTCGGTGAATCCTATGATGCATTTAAAGATCTTGGAATAGAGATCTATGGAGTGAGTAAGGATACTGTAAAAAGACAGTCAAACTTTGCTAAGAAGCTGGAAACTGAGATCAATCTGCTAAGTGATGCGGAAACCACTGTGTGTGAAGATTTTGGTGTATGGCAGCTAAAGAAGATGTGCGGTAAGGAGTATATGGGAATAGTCAGATCTACCTTTATTCTGGATGAGGATGGAACGATCCTTAAGGAGTGGAGAAAGGTCAAGGTAGCAGGACACGTAGAGGAAGTATTGGAGGCCTGCAAGGG
>CAYSGC010000284.1:0-3038 GCA_964430145.1 uncultured Fusobacteriaceae bacterium
TAGATGAAGCCCAGGAATAATTTTCCTGGGCTTTTTAAGTTCGTAAAAGTATGAATTGCCAAATCCGTGTATAATCTAAAATTTAGGAAAGGTCTATATAGGATTTTTCTTCGAATATATACTTAAGCTCTTCCATTTAGATTCTTAATACTTCTCTTATGTTGTTTTACATTTAAATTTAATTTTAATTCTTTACTTATTATTCCCAATAGGACGAGGGTTCCAATAGCGCCTACAGATGGATAGATTAAATTTACAAGCTTGGCAAAGGGCATTAAATTTCCACCAATATAGCCAGTAGCTCCTAAAAAAATTGTTAAATATACATATTTTTTAGAGCTTTCTTCTGCTAAATTACTGACAGCACTCCACAATAGAGATGTTGAAGATGCAAAGATACTTAAAATTATAACAAATGAAAATACACTTTTAAAAATCGGAGATACTTTTACCGCCAATGTTAAATTTGGAATTTCAGATGTGCTGACTATTTCGATATTGCTTAGGAGTGATAGTGAAACCAATACAAGCGCTCCAATAAATAAAAGAGGACCTAAAAATGAGGAGAATAAAAGTTCTTTTTTCTGTTTTAGTAACTTACTTAAAGAAGGTATAAAACTTATGATACCAAGCACATTTAATCCCATATATAAAACACCTGAGCTCCACCAGTTTGAGGAGGCTTTGTAAATACCTAAAGATTTAACAAGTTTATTTCCTTCGATAATTCCATTTGGAACTTTAAGGATAGACACTGCTGCTATAAATATTGTCAAAAAAATTATACAAGGTCCAAGAATCCCTGTAATATTAGTAAGCCTTTCTAGACCTAAAAGAATGGTAGTTATTACAAAGAAAACTAATATACCGCTTCCGATATATAAAGGTATACCGTAGCTCTGTTCTAATGTTGCTCCAGCCCCAGCTACCATTACATTAAAAATTAAAATAATAAAGGCCATAGTATACCATTTGAGACCTAAGCCTATCCATTTTCCTAGATAGTATTTGAATACCTCTTCACTTTTAGTTATCCCTTTTTCCATCCCTAATTTCATTAAGGTATATGTTAAAAATATCAACAATATTAAAGTAATAAGTGATCCTAATACCCCCATAAGGCCATGAGCGGAAAAAAATTGTAATGTTTCCTGTCCTGTAGCAAACCCTGAACCGATTAATAATGCTGTAAATGCCCCTGATACTTTAACCACGTTAACAAGTCCTGCTGTCTTCACTTTTTTTAACCTCCTTACAAGTTAAAACTAAAACAATAAAAGCCGACCTTTAAATCTTTAAAAGTCGACCTCCCTATAAGTAGTTTGGTTAAGATTTAAAGTCTATTTTACTTTCCTGAAAGTTCAATCGTTGCCACTCTTAAGTATTCAGGTACTTTTACTTCACCGTATCCTTCGACGTATGGATTAGTTGACATATAAACCCCTACAAAGTTTTTTTCTAGATCTATGTATATACCTTGTCCAAGGTTACCACTTTTATACATTGCTCCATCCTCAAAGAGATAATCAAACTGATGAGATACACCAATTGGCATATGATCACCAAATACCTAAAATTTTTTTATAAATGAATTCCTCCTTTAAAGTTATATCATTAAAATTTTTAAAACACCAGATCATATTGGTGGAGCTCTGCATAAATTTGCTGAACAACGAATCACACTAGAATTTATCTATAATGATTCTCTCAAAATTAAGAGGTTATTTAGTATGATGAAAATGACTCTCTCTTAATAAGTTTAAATATAATTAAAAAGTTAAGGTTTGAAGGAACTTAGGCTTAATATCTTTAAATTGAATAATATCATTAATTCTTTTTAAAAACTACCTTCAAACAGACAGTTTTAAAAGTATTTATAGGTGGTTTTGTATAAATGAAGATCTACCTCTTCAGACTAGTTGTTTCGGCTTTTCTAATTAATTGCCATAATCGCACTGCAGGACAGCCGGCATTCAGGGTTAGTGAGATCACTGTAGGCAAAAGGAAGAAAATAATAATTAAGGAAAAGAGCTAGGGAAAATCCATACCTCTTTTATAGTTAATAAGTTGTTTTTAAGCAAGGAGCTATAGACATTGAGAGAGCCGCTCATAGAGAAGTAGAGCTATCCTTTATTAGCGGTTCCTTCAGTTTAATTTATACTTTAGCTGTTAAATATAACTTCCCAATATTGCCAGTAGATACATTAGACTAATTGCAGGATTCGGTACTTAGAGATGTATCTCTTATCCTCTTTAATAACCTCATTAACATAAACAAGAGGGTGTACCTGAACCTTATATGGATAGTTCTGGCTATGATAGTGGCTTCATCCTGGATCTATATGAGGGCCATGGCTTAGGAGGGGGCGAGAGATCCTTCTTTAAAGTGGTTCAAAAATTAAATAAAATTAATTAACTTTTTTAGCAGAGATAACGACTAAAAAGAAAATCTTTTGTTAACAAACCATTAGATTTTTTTCATAGGGTATTTATTCTAAGATGAATATCTCTCCCAGATAACAAGGGAAGGACCTTCCCACAATTCTTATATATGAAACATAGCAATACCTCTCAAAAGGTGCAACTGGCTCCCCAATGGTTGGTTGCACTTTTTCATTTTCAGGTATTGCATCCGATTAGATGAAGGTGCTAGTATGGAATAGGGAGGGCGATAAATACCCTTATAAAACAACAAGGTTCTAGGTTGTTTCGCCCTTCAGGCAAACCTCAATAGCGGGATTTGCCTTTTACATTAATATAGAAGAGCTGCAAGGATGGATCAGCTCTATAGAACCGGTGATGGAAGCAACAGATATTGGTTATGGAAGAGCATAATATTATTTAAGTGGATTAGAGAAGGGCAGCTCAGTGAGTAAAAGAGAAGTAAAATAGTAATTTTTTAGATGAAAGGATACTTTAAATATTACAAGTGTCCTTTTTATTTACAAGTGTTGATTTTTCAAAAAAAATGGGCTAAAGAATTAATAGAGCTAATTAGCAAAGGGGAGATGGTTTTATGAAAAAAGTAGTATTATTGA
>CAYSGC010000285.1:0-3003 GCA_964430145.1 uncultured Fusobacteriaceae bacterium
CCCTTTCAGGCGGCTAAAATTAATTACTTAACAGCAATTACTTCAATCTCAACTTTTACGTCCTTTGGTAGTCTAGCTACTTCTACACAAGCTCTTGCTGGCTTGTTCTCAGAAAAGTACTGAGCGTAGATCTCGTTGATTAGAGGGAAGTCATTCATATCCTTGATGAATACTCCTGCCTTAACTACATCGTTTAGAGAGTATCCAGCTTCCTCTAGGATAGCCTTTACGTTCTCTAGTGATTGCTTAGTTTGCTCCTGTACATCGTCAGATACGCAAGTCATAGTCTCTGGGATGAAAGGAATCTGTCCCGAAACATATAGTGTACCATTTACCTCAATTGCTTGTGAGTAAGGACCTAAAGCTGCAGGTGCTTTTTCAGTGTGAATAACTCTTTTTGCCATTTTACATTTCCTCCTTAGTTTTGAATTGCTCTATGATATTAACATATTCTAATAATAATTTCCACTATATTATTTTTAGTTTTACCATTATCGAATATTTTCACAATGTTTTTATTAAATTTTTGTTACTTTTTTTAAGTATAAATCAACATTTTTTAATTGACAAAGGGCATTTCAAAAAAGTATAATTAATTGTGAAAAGAACACACTGTTCTTTTTGTGTTAAAAAAATATTTTAAATGTACATTGAGGGTGGTGAATACCATTAAGGATAAGAGAATCAGAATTATATGTGGTCACTATGGGAGCGGTAAATCGGAGTTTTCTGTTAATTACATCAAAAATTTAAAGAAAAGCTGCGACAAGGTAGCCCTGGTAGACCTGGATGTGGTAAATCCATACTTCAGAAGTCGTGAAATGGCAGAAGAGTTGGAGAAGGAAGGTATCAGAGTTATTTCCAGTTCTATAAAGGGCAGCAATGCTGATCTTCCATCCCTTTCTGGAGACATTAATATTCCTATACTGGATAAATCCTATGAGGTAGTGATAGATCTTGGGGGAGACAGTGTTGGGGCAAGGGTCCTGGGAAGATACCGTGAGGATATTGCAAATGACGCCTATGATATGCTTATAGTTCTAAATGCTAACAGACCAGAAACTCATACTTCTCAGCAGGCAATAACTTATATCAAGTCTATTGAGGAATCGGCGGGGCTTAAGGTTACAGGTATTGTTAATAATACCCACCTCCTTAAGAGCACTACCATAGAGGATGTTATGAGGGGGCAGAAGTTAGCTGAAGAGGTGGCACAGGAGTTAGGTATAGATGTAAGGTACACAGCTTGTATGGAGAGTCTGGCGGAGGATCTGCCAGAGGAGTTGAAGGATAGATACTTCCCTATAGGTATGCACCTTAGAAAAGAGTGGATGAGTTAAGTTTTCAATTAAATTATAAAGGGGGTTAAAATGGCTAAAGGTACTGTTCATTTTGACGAAAAAAGATGTAAGGGGTGCGGGCTATGTACTACTGCCTGTCCAGTAAAGATTGTTGTTCTTCAAAAAGATAAGATCAATCTAAAGGGATATACTCCTGCTGGGGTTTCAGATCCAGAAAAGTGTATCGGATGTACAAACTGCGCATTAATGTGTCCAGATCAAGTTATTACAGTTGAAAGAAATTAATCTATTTTAGAGGGGGCTTTGTAAATGGCTAAAGTTTTAATGAAAGGTAATGAGGCTATCGGTGCAGCAGCGATAAAAGCTGGCTGTAAATATTTCTTTGGATACCCAATTACACCACAAAATGAAATTCCAGAGTATATGTCTAAGGAACTACCTAAGGTAAACGGGTGTTTCGTTCAGGCAGAATCTGAGGTAGCTGCAATAAACATGGTTTACGGTGCGGCAGGATCAGGAGCTAGAGTAATGACTTCATCTTCTTCACCAGGGATGGCTCTTAAGCAGGAAGGAATCACATATATCGCAGGTGCTGAGCTTCCATGTGTTATCGTAAACGTAATGAGAGGTGGACCAGGACTTGGTGGAATCCAGCCAGCTCAGTCGGACTACTTCCAGTCTGTAAAGGGTGGAGGAAACGGAGACTACTACATGCCTGTATACGCACCAGCTAGTATCCAGGAAACTGTAGACCTTATCCAGGAAGGATTCGACGTTGCAGACCAGTACAGAACTCCTGTAATGGTTATCGCTGACGGTATGATCGGTCAGATGATGGAGCCAGTTGAGTTCAACGAAAGAACTGGAAGAGAGCTTGTGGAGAAGACTTGGGCAACTGTTGGAACTAAAGAGGAGAGAGAGCCAAATATCATCAACTCACTTTTCCTTCAGCCAGAGGAGCTAGAGGATCACTGTATCAAGCTAGAGGCTAAGTATGAGACTATGAGACAAAACGAGTGCAGATGGGAAGAGTACAACATGGAAAACGCTGAGATCGTAGCTGTTGCTTATGGTACTACATCTAGAATCGTTAAGAATGCTATAGAGGAACTAAAAAAAGAAGGAATCAACATGGGTATCGTAAGACCTATTACTGTATGGCCATTCCCTTACCACGTTCTTGCAAACCTTCCAGAGTCAGTAAAGCATGTTCTTACTGTTGAGATGAGTATGGGACAGATGGTAGAGGATGTTAAGCTAGGTGTTAATGGTCAGAAGCCTGTTCACTTCTATGGAAGAACTGGTGGAATGATCCCTGATCCAGAGGGAGTAATTGCAAAGGTTAAAGAGATTCTTGGAGGTGACAGGTAATGGCAGTTGTTTTTGATAGAACTAAAGGACTTACTGATGTGACGACTCACTACTGTCCTGGATGTACTCACGGTATTATCCACAGACTAGTTGGAGAGGTTATGGAAGAGCTTGGAGTTATAGGAGAGACTATCGGTGTAGCACCAGTAGGATGTTCTGTACTTGCTTATAAATATTTTAACTGTGATATGCACGAAGCTGCACACGGTAGAGCACCAGCTGTTGCTACTGGTGTAAAGAGAGTTCACCCTGATAAAGTTGTATTCACATACCAGGGAGACGGTGACCTTGCTTCAATCGGTACTGCTGAGATCATTCACGCAGCTGCTAG
>CAYSGC010000286.1:0-2997 GCA_964430145.1 uncultured Fusobacteriaceae bacterium
GTAAGAGAGATGAAGGGCCTTAAATTGAAAATAGAGTAAATAAAAAGCAGCTCAGATGAGCTGCTTTTTATTTACCAAGAAGAGTATAGAATTTATAAAAATTTACGTGAAGTAATTAATCCTCCAATTGATTATTAGGATGCAACGTCACGTTGCTTTTTATGCATTCTGATAAACTTCCTCAGTTACAGGTTTCTTTCTAAGGGAAACCTCTGAATCCGATGGCAGGGCAAATAGCGGTATAAATCTGTCCAGACCTGTAAGGGTAAGGAATAGGATACTAAACACTGCTATAACTGCCATTATATTAAATCTTATAAGGTCTATGGCTACAAACTGGTGTAACGGATAGATGGCATTTGCAATACCGATGAAGAACCCAACATATACGTGCCAAGGAATAAGCTGAGAACCAAATACTCCCAGGGCATCACTAAATGTAGCATTTCTAAGTCTTAGAGTTTCAAGGGCTTCCTCGGATCCCTCTACATTCTTTTCCACAAGGTCTCTGATAACCGGCCCCACAGTAACGATCTGAGCCATCTCATCGGAAAGGGCAGCATTTCCAAGAACCGAAAGGATACCGTTGTAGAACATAAGCTGCCTAACATTTCTAGAGAGAGCCACCACAAGGTTTGAAAGGGGTCTGAAGGCATCTATTCTCTTCATAATACCACCAAAGGCAGCAACCCACATCATCATGATAATAACCCATGAACCTGCATCCTCAAATCCTGTGTAGATAAGGTCAAGAAACTCAGTTGTTCCCCCTACTGTACCGGCAACCCTACCAAAGACAAATGCCGAGGCGATACCTGAAAAGAGGCAAGCCAGTGTAGGAAGTCCTCTTACTGCCAGAACAAGAACCACAACAAGGGGAAGAGTCATATATACTGGAACTCCTGCCTGCACCTGTTCAAGAAGGGTAACTGCTGAAGCTCTTTCATTTGCCAGTGCTTCCCATACCTCTGCAGGAATCTGTGAGATTGCAGTGGATGCTTCTATAGAATTTGACGGAAGACCCATAAAGAGGCCAACCAGGTAAAAAGCAACTGCAGATAGCACAAGTACCATAGCAGACCATGCTCCCTGGTGTCTTATCCTCTTGATTACCTCAACTCCCTGTATCCCTGAACTAACCACTGTAGTGTCTGAGATCAGTCCGATGTTATCTCCAAAACAAGACCCTCCTGCGATGGCAGCCAGAGTAAGAAGAACGTTCCCCCCAAGGATATGGTTTAACCAGAGGAAGATAGGTGCAGATGCAGCAAAGGTTCCCCAGCTTGTTCCCGTAGCTATGGAAAGAACAGAAGAAACCATCAGAGCAACTACAGCCACAGACTGAGCTGTGATTCCAAGGGAAAGGGAGATTGAAATTATAGAAGCACCAACCCCTGTAGACATAAATGCTTCAGCCATGGCATAGGCGGCCATAAGGATGAAGAATACAATCTGCATCTCTTTAACATTATCTATTCCAGAATCAAGGATCTCCTTGAAGGAGAGCTTCTCTGTAAAGGAAGCTACAATAGCAGCATAGATAGTAGCGATGGGAGCAGCAATGAGTACATCAAATCCTGATATCATCATTCCCGCCATTACAAATACCGGCGAAATCTTCATTAAAGCGTTAAAATTCATTAAAAATATCCTCCTAAAAAATCAAATTATTTTCGAAGATACTAATCAAATAAAAAAGAGCCACCGTGTGCACACGGCAGCTCTAAAAAATCATAGTCAGAACACCGACAGCACCCCATTAAACCGATTAGTTTAATGACAGTAGTATAGATATTATCTATACTCCCAGAATCAGCAGCAGGCACTGCTTTCATCTTCGGCAAACGTTCCTTTCATCCATCCTCACAGCTCTGCCTGAGCTCCGATGAGTTACTGATAAAGTTTGCGACCTCTATCTTCGAATTATTAAGTTGATGTTAGTATACTAAAAAAAAACTAATGTGTCAAATCGGAATGGGAAATAACATTATTGAGAGACCATGTTTTTGAACAAAGGTGAGCTATACAGCCCAGTAAATATAAAAAAAGATGAAGACTTAATTTTTTTGAATAGAACATCTATAAAAAAATTAAAAACTCCATGGGAAGAGCAAACAAAAGTAAAAAAGTATTGAGTTTTGAGTACCGATGCTATATACTTCCTTATAAAAGGCAGGTGAAGGTAATGGATGGATATATTTGGCTGGCATTGACCATTATATTTGCAGTTGGAGAGATCATGGCTCCAGGAGTAATTTCAATATGGTTTGCTCTGGCAGCGGGAATATTAACCCTGACAGCCAGGTTTATAGAATCCCCACTAAATCAGATCTACCTCTTTATAGCCCTGAGTGCCTTCTTTTTAATAATAACGAGACCCCTGAGCAAGAGGCTTCTCTCCAAGAGGGAGTATAAGCTGGAGGACAGGATAATAGGTCAGATAGTAGTTATTGAAAGGGTACTAGAGGACGGAAACTACGAGGTAAAGCTCGATGGAAAGTACTGGAAGGCTATATGTCAAGAGGAGCTTTCAGAGGGGAGCAGGGCAAAGGTACTGAGAATAGAAGGAATAAAATTAATATTAGAAAAGGAGTGATAATATGTTTTTTGTATTTCCACTGCTGCTACTTGCTGTAGTAATAGTAGTGACAAACGTAAAGATTGTACCTCAGTCTCAGGCATATGTAATTGAGAGACTGGGAGCGTACCTCAGCACATGGAAGGTGGGACTTAATATTACAATCCCATTTATCGACAGGGTAGCTAAGAGGGTTTCATTAAAGGAACAGGTAGTGGACTTTCCTCCACAGCCGGTAATTACCAAGGACAATGTAACTATGCAGATCGATTCTGTAGTTTACTATCAGATAACAGATCCAAAGCTCTATACCTATGGAGTGGAGAGCCCTATAAGCGCCATAGAAAACCTTACAGCTACAACCCTTAGAAACCTTATTGGAGAGCTGGAGCTGGATTCTACCCTGACATCCAGAGACA
>CAYSGC010000287.1:0-2996 GCA_964430145.1 uncultured Fusobacteriaceae bacterium
AATTTTTTGGAGATGAGGTTATGAAGAAGCAGGAAGCAGGACTTTTATTTTTATCGACTCTTTTGGCATCCCTAAGCGGATTTCTCAACGCTCTGGGTATCCTTATATACTCCACGCCAGTAAGCCACTTTACTGGGAATACAACCAACTCATCCATTGCTTTTGTTCAGGGGGAGTATCAGGTTTTCTGGAGGGTTTTTTCCACAATAATCTTCTTTCTTATGGGGGGAATCGCCTCAGGCTATGTGCTGGGAGAGAAGGAGTTCAATCCGGGTAAGCGTTATGGAGTTATGTTGCTTTTCATAGGGATAGCTTTGTCCCTAAACTTTTACTTTATAGATATAGAGAGAGGCTTTCTGCAGATTCTCTCATTCCTCTGTGGGATGCAAAATGGTCTCTTTATCACATATAAGGGGATGACTGTGAGGATGACCCACATTACAGGAGGACTTACAGACATGGGAGTATATATAGGAAACTATCTCAGAAGAAAACACTCCGATGTATGGAAGATAAAGTTTCTTCTTCTTCTTATCCTGGGATTTTTTGCCGGGGGAATAGGGGGAAGTCTGTCATACTTTAACTTTGGCAGGAACTCATTCTTTCTAGCTTCTGCAGGTTACCTTTCATCTGGCCTCATCTACTTCATCTGGAGAAGCAGAGGTATCAGAAGGGGAACCCTCTACTGTAGCTATTAAACTTCATAGCCAACTAAAAGAAGGAGCCATAGGCTCCTTCTTTTATACTATACCCCTGGAATCCTTCCCTTACATCTCTCCAATGGCATTTGCTGGACAGGTCTCGATACAGTCCCCGCAGATATCACACCTTCTTCTGTTAATGACATAGTTCCCCTCTGTCTTCTCTATGGCTTTAAAGGAGCACCCCTCTAAACACCTTCCACACTCTATGCATCCTTCCTTAACTTCCAGGCTGAATACCTTCTCAGGGAAGCCGTTAAAGGAAAAGTTTGTTCTCAGCAGCTTGTGATCCCTGAACTTACATTCAAAATCATAGTCGAAGACCTCTCCCTTACCCCTGTGCAGTACAAAGATTCTCATTGCAGGATACTTTTCCACATCCTTAACTCCCAGATCAAATAACTCCTTGTTTACAGTTTTATCTTTTATCTCCTCCAGGGGAACCTCCCTTACATCTCCACTTACCCTGATAGTGTACCCCGGCTCAAAGCTTGGCAGACCATCCTCTCCGTGACCAACCTCTGTAGAACCGTAGAGTCCGCATACAGATACCTTCATACTCTTCTTTAACTGTCTGTAAAAGGGCTTTGAGTACATGGTTCTGAAGTATAATCCCTCATCGTCATAGGCAAAGAAGTGGGCAATCCTCGTTTCTGGGTAGTCCCCATCCATGGTAGCAAAGGTCAGGGACCCTATTGCATCAAACTTTTCATAAATTTCCTTAATATTCATTTCATCCTCCTAAAATCAAATATAAACTTAATAATACAACCTTCCTCTGTCAAAATTGTCTATCGGTAGAATATCCCCAGTAGCAAGAAACCTGCTGCTGAAACTCCGCCGGCTATAAGGGCATAGGGGAGCTGGGTTCTCACATGGTCCATTACATCTACCTCTGATATCATAGATGCCAGGATCGTAGAATCAGAGATGGGGGAACAGTGATCTCCGAAGACAGCGCTGGATACCACCGCCCCTATGGTCAGGTGAATATCCACTCCCAAATTTACTGCCATGGGAATAGCTATGGGCATAAGCACAGCTGCTGTACCACCACTGGTTCCAGTAGCAGCAGATGTAAGGGATCCCAGCAGGAATATTGTTACTGGCAGCAGCACAGGGTTCATCTCTCCGCTCACCTGAGCCATATACCCTCCCAGTCCAAGCTGATTTAGAAGGTTGCTCAGGGCAAAGGCCAGAACAAGAATTATGGTTATCTGAAGAAAGTTTGACATCCCCTCTATACACCACTCTATATATTTTTTAGGACCTGCAACTCCCTGAATACCGTAGTAGACTCCCGTTAATATCAAAGTCTGGATCATCCCGTTAAATATTGCAACACTTCCATTACCAGAGCCTATATATCCCTCCCCTGTAATGTAGAGAATTCCAAAGATATTCGATATCAGGGCCATTGTGGGAAGGATCATATTCATGGCCCTGGATTTTTTCTTCTCCTCTTCCTGAACTGCTAAGTTCTCCTCTACCCCTACCCTTTCTCCAGAGATCTCCTCCATTATCTTGAGGTCCCTCCCAGTTACAACGGTAATTCCCACTAAAGTTACTGCAAATATACTATAGAGCTGAAAGGGGATAGACCTGACCACATAGCTAAGGGGATCACCCCCTATAGTTCCCGCTGAGATCTGAGTTCCTATCATAGCCATGAGAAATGCTCCAGCTGCATTTAGGGGAAATAGCCAGGCTACAGGAGAGGAGGTGGAGTCTGTTATATATGCTAGCTTCTCCCTGGGGATACCATATCTGTCAAAGAATGGTTTTGCTGATACTCCCGATATGACTGTGGAGCTTGTTGCCTCTATAAAGAGCAATAAACCTATCAAATATGCCAATAATTCAGCCCTCCTCTTTGAGGTTACCACCTGCTTTCTTTCAGTGAGAAGTATGAGGAGTCCCCTGATCCCTCCCGACGCCTCTATTACATGGACAAAGGAACCGATCATCAAGCAGAACAATATCGATCGCACAGCCCACCCGTCTAAAAATACATCTGCTATGCTCTCTATCCCTGCAAATATAGTCCCCTCATAGTAACCTAAGATTAAACCAGAAAAGATAATCCCGGACAAAAGCGAAATTAAAACATCCCTGGTAATAAGGGCAAGTAAGATAGCCAAACCCATGGGTAAAAGAGATACCCATCCATAATCCATAAATCAACCTCCATTCTACTTGGATGTCCAAGTATATTTATAAAAAAATTAGATGCTGTATCTAATTTTTACAGAACTCTTTTATTGAAGTTATCGTGCATCTTCACAAGAACCCTTC
>CAYSGC010000288.1:0-2968 GCA_964430145.1 uncultured Fusobacteriaceae bacterium
TGGACGGATTTTCTATAAATTTAAAGAAAAACTTTGAAAATATAACCGATGAGGAGCTAAAAAAGGAACTGGAGGACTTCTATGAGAAGAAACAAAAGCTCAGAAAGCTGGTTGAAAAGCAGGCAAAGAAGGAGATGCTCTTCAATGTAACCTTTCTGGTTATTGTTCTGGGCTTCTTTATATTAGGAGCCATTCTAAAGCATATCGATGCCACTCTTTCTCTGGAGATAGCCATCCTCCTTGTATCTGTAAAGATGGTATGGATGATCTACGAGCAGCAGAAAGCCAACCACTTCTTCTTTTGGATATTGAGCACCTTAGAGCATGAGGTCAACCAGCTCCACGTAACCATCCACACCCTGAAAAAAAGAGATAAAAAACTATAAAAAAAGCTGAGATTTTAAATCTCAGCTTTTTTATCTTCAAATATATCCCCCAGAACTTCCTCCATAACATCTTCCTTGGCTATGTCCTCTTCGGCGTAGATGTTTCCTTTTCCTACTGCTTTTCCATCTACAAGAATTCTGTAGCTTCCAAGCTTCTCTCCCTTCACTACAGGAGCTACAATCCTTTTATTGTAGTCGGTCTCTATCTTCACATCCCAATTCTTGCTTGTTAGCTTCATGATATCCTTCTCTGGATAGATAGGCAGATACTCCTCCTCTCCCCTCTCTACCCTTATCCTTCCAAGAGCAGCATGGGAATCAACTACCTTCCTCACCTGAAACTCCTCATAGAAGTGGTCTATAGTTTCCTCGGCAACCTTGTTTCTCCTGTACTCCGTCGGTGATCCGAAAACTACAGTTATGGCATTTATATCGTTTCTTTTACTTACTATACTTATATTATATCCCGCCGTGCTGTGGTGCCCGGTCTTTATACCATATATCCCCTTCTCCACAGAAAGAAGCTTATTCCTGTTCCATATCCTCTGACTCCCCTGGATAACAGTTTCCTTTGTAGAGGCTATCTTTATATATTCTGGATACTTAAGCGCTTCCACAGAAAGAAGGTAGATCCCCCTTGCACTTCCCTCGTCCATTCCAGTACCAGTCATATGAGGTGGCAGCCCCATGGGGGTATAGAATATAACCTCATCCCCTGCTCCTGCCTCTCTGGCTTTTTTATTCATAAGCTCTACAAATTTATCCACATCTCCGCCGCTTACATACTCTGCAAGGGCATAGGCTGCATTGTTGGCTGAATATATAGCTGTAGCCTTGATGAGTTCCTCCACAGATATCCTTGCTCCCCTTCCCATCCAGATCCTGCTTCCCCCGAGGTTTCTGGCTTTCTCACTTATGGGAACCATATCCGTTAGTTTTATCTCCCCCGAGTGGATCTTGTCGTAGACCACCATAAGGTTGACCATCTTAGTTACCGAGGCCAGGGGGTGTCTCTCATCTATATTCTCTGAATAGTAGATCTGTCCCTTGTCATCTCCCAAAAGGAGAGAAGTATAGTCTTCCTCTGCCATTCCCTTTAAAGACATAAGAAGCATCAGTATCATTAAAATTCTTTTCTTCAACATTCCATCTCCTGTTTTACAGTGTTTATCCCATATATTTTAACCTTTTTTCTCCAATTCTTGAAGGTTTAAATTATTTTTTCCCATTTTGATCGATCATTATTCTAGCTCTACCTTCCACTTTTCCCATTAAATACAAAAAGAGAGGTTCCCCTCTCTTTTTAAAGAAATTATTTTTTGCTCATGTAATCTTCGATAGCTGCCTTAATAGCTTCCTCAGCTAGTACTGAACAGTGCATCTTTACTGGCGGAAGACCGTCTAATGCCTCTGCCACTGCCTTGTTAGTAAGCTCTAAAGCTTCATTTACATTTTTATCCAGTATCATCTCCGTAGAAATAGAAGAAGTCGCAATTGCTGATGCACAGCCGAAAGTTCTAAACTTTACATCCTTAATGATGTCGTCCTCTATCTTTAAGAAGATCTCCATTACGTCTCCACATGAAGGACTTCCCACCTTACCGTATCCATCTGGATTTTCAATTACACCTGAGTTTCTTGGATTCATAAAGTGATCCATTACTTTTTCTGAATATTGCATCTACCTTCACTCCTTATTTATTAACGAATTCTCCCCAAAGAGGTGATATCATTCTTAATCTTTCAATAATTGGCGGTAACTCTGCCAGCACATAGTCGATCTCTTCCTTAGTGTTGTATTTACCAAGGCTGAATCTGATCGTTCCGTGGGCAAACTCTACCGGTATACCGATTCCCAGCAGTACGTGGGAGGCCTGAAGTTCATCTGAAGAACATGCTGATCCCGAGCTCACTGCAATTCCTTTATAGTTAAGGGAAAGAAGTATCGATTCTCCCTCTAGATACTTAAATGTAACACTTGAAGTTCCAGGTAATCTTGGTGCTCCCTTGGCATTTATAACTATCTCAGGGATCCTCTTTTGGATCTCCTCCTCAAAGTAGTCTCTCAGTTCAGAGAGTCTCCTGCACTCCTCCTCCTGGTGAGCCACAGCAGCCTTCAGAGCTGTTGCCATTCCTACAATACCAGGTACATCAGATGTTCCAGGTCTTCTCTTTCTCTCCTGTCCACCACCTGTGATTACCTTTCCAAGTCTTATACCCTGCTTTATGTAAAGGAGTCCCATTCCCTTAGGCCCGTAAAACTTGTGCCCGGAAATAGTAAGAAGGTCTATTCCCACCTCCTTCGGTCTAAGCTTTAGCTTACCAGCAGACTGTACTGCATCTGTGTGGAATACAATCTTCTTCTCATTGGCGATCTTAGCGATCTCCTCTATAGGCTGTATAGTACCAATCTCATTGTTGGCGTGCATTACAGTTATAAGTATAGTTTCTCTCTTTATTGCCGCCTTTAGCTCCTCCAGATCTACCAGACCATTCTCATCCACTGAAAGATAGGTAACTTCATACCCCTCCTTCTCCAGGTCTTTACAGGTATTTCTCACTGCAGGGTGCTCGATGCAGCT
>CAYSGC010000289.1:0-2927 GCA_964430145.1 uncultured Fusobacteriaceae bacterium
CATCCTCCCAATACCAGCCAGAATGTACCCAACAGTTCAGCTATATACTTCTTCACTTTCCTCCTCCTCCTCCTTTATATCTAGACCTTCTCTAGAAATTAATCAACTCTATACACTAGTTTATTGTAGAGATATAAAAAATCCTTCTTAGCTTTTTCTCTCCTCCACTGAAAGAATTAAAGTTTTAAAATCTAATGGGCTTGTCGTTGTTATTAAAGGGGAAGTTCTCTTTAAAGGAGCCTATAGAGGCAAAACATCATCTACTTATAGTTCTTTTAGACACCCTATTAATTCCCCATAAAAAAACAGAGCCTACAAACTCTGTTTTCATTGATTATTCTTTTAAAACTCATTCCACTTAATTCTATATCTTTCCTCTTCTACTACCGGATATACATCTCCATTATCTGTAAAGATCCATCCATATCCCAAATTTATCAACATTTTTATGTCTCTCTCAGTATGGATCGTATCTCTCTTCGGATATACCCCTCTACCATCCTTTGCTATAGTCCATCTATTTCCAGTCTCGATCATTCTTTCCATCTCTTCATCATCTATATCAATAATAATTGGATATTTTTTGCCATCCATTAACACTGTCCAATTACCATCAGCTAAAACTGGCTTTACTAAACCTTCCTTATCATTCTCCCTTGACATACCTACTTTGCTTCTATTGGACCCAGGTATTAAAGGCAATTTATTTTTATTGTAATACTTATAAAACTCACTGAATGCTATTTCAAAAAGCTCTCTGTCACTTCCAGGGGCAGTAAATAGATCTAGCACCTTCTTATCCTCCTTTACCACATACATAGCCAATGCAGTCTCTATATTTTTTTTATTTGCCTTTATCTGGGCTACCTCTGCCTCCTTTCTTATATCTTTGAATCTCGGCAGAACTATTCCAGCAAGGAGCCCAATTACTGCTACAGCAATCATCAACTCAATAAGTGTATATCCTCGTCTCATACCCTTCCCCCTATCTAGCAATATATTTTTGTCATCTATACCCTGATCCTATACCTGTCCCAGTTCTTAGCCAGGTCGATGGCCTCATCCAACATCTTATTGGTATAGGTTCCCTTGTAGGCATAAACATAGATGTACTTTCCGTCTACCTCTCCCTTATAGCACCTTCTAAAGAGGTCCCTATGGTAGTAGATCTTAAAGTTATAGCCCTTATACTCTGTATCCCTATAGTAGTCATAGGAGGTTACCTGCTCATCCTCCCTGATAATTGTATAGGCTTCACTCCTATAGTAGTTCTTTTCTATATGCACTACATCTCCAGAACTGTCTCTTTCTATAAAAGCTCCATAATCCTTTGGATTAAATGAGCCCATAAAGAAAAAGGCAAGGACCATGACTGTAGCAACAGTTATCCCTATCTCTCCTCTACTCCTCACTTCATCACCTCCTACTCTACAAAGCATCTACTATACCACACTTACCCAGGGGAATCTTAACCCTCTTTTGGATACAAAATTCATCCCTTCCTATTCAATTAAATTCACTTCTGTCAACAACTTTGATTGAGATAATTTTACTCACATTATTTTCAAAAAATAAAAAAACAGGGAAGTCCCCTGTTTCTAATTTCTTTTACTTTCTTCTCATACCCATTAAATAGCTGTATGCAAGGAGGGTCTTCCCGTCCTTTAGGTCCTCAGGCTTAAGATCGCTGACAGGGACATGCACAATCTCCAGATACTCATCATCATCAAGCTTCTGCTTTCCATTGGTTAGTTCCGTTGCCAGGTAGATATACATCTTTGAGCATGAGATTCCGGGACTGGTATAGTATTCATAGAGCTTGGTCAGCTTCCCTGCTTTGTAACCAGTCTCCTCCTCCAATTCCCTTCTGGCTCCCACTTCCGGGTCCTCTCCCTCCTCCACAAGTCCTGCAGGTATCTCAAGGATATGATCCTTTACCGCTGGTCTGTATTGGTTTACAAGAATTATCTCATCCTTTTCATTGATTGCAATTACCGCAGCTGCACTCATTCCCTTAAAGAAACTCCACCACACCTTTTGTCCGTGGGGAAGTTGCAGCTCCTCCTGAAAAACTTCCAGATGCTCATTTTGAAATAACCTTCTCTTAGTAAGGTGCTTGTATTTCATAGGTTGCCTCCTAGCCTAAAAGTTCTCTGCACTTATAGAGCATTATCCCGCTGGCCATAGCCACATTCAGAGACTCTGCACTTCCATAGATAGGTATAATTACCTTCTGATCTGATGTATCTATTATCTCCTGGGCAACTCCCTGCCCCTCATTCCCAAAGATTATAGCATTTTTCTCTCCCAGCTTCATCTGGCTGTAGCTCACTGCATCTGAAGCAAGGGCTGTTACAGAGAGCTTGTATCCCCTTTCTTTCAGCTCCTCCAAGAGCTCCCCTGCATCCCTGTAGAGAATATTCATATTAAAGAGGGAACCCATACTGCTACGTACACACTTATCATTGTATACATCTACGCTACCCTTAGTTAGGATTATATCCTTGTACCCCGCTGCATCTGCTACCCTTATTATGGTTCCAAGGTTTCCTGGATCCTGTACCCTGTCCAGAACCACTATATTGTCCTCCAGGGCCTCCATCTTCCCGTCCCTCATCTCATAGACAAGAATTATTCCCTGGGAGTTTTCCTGGGTAGTAATCTCATTGAAAAGTGGTTCCGAAAAGATATACTTTTCACAGTGAAATGCACCTATCTTTTCCTCATATCTGTCACAATCCTCACGGACCACTATATATTTAGGGACCTCTTTGAAATCAAGAAACTTATGCCCCTCAGCTATAAAAAGTTTTTCCTTGTCCCTATGCTTTTTAGTCTTTAATTTTTTTATCCTTTTAAAGAACTTATTGTCTTTACTCTTTATTATCTCTGTCTTTCTTATTTCCTCCAAGGTGTCCTCCAATAAT
>CAYSGC010000290.1:0-2919 GCA_964430145.1 uncultured Fusobacteriaceae bacterium
TGATAGGAAAGGCAACTCAGGGGCTGGCAAACTACATGCTTTCAGTGGACGCTGAGGCAGCCAAGGAAAAGGGAGTGGCCATAGCCTATGACTGCAGAATAGGATCCACAGAGTATGCTCTTACAACAGCACTGGTACTGGCAGCCAACGGGATAAAGGCACATTTGTTTGAGTCTCTTAGATCTACACCGGAGCTTTCCTTTGCAGTGAGAGAGCTGGGAGCCCAGGCAGGAGTGGTGGTAACAGCTTCTCACAACCCTGTGGAGTACAACGGATACAAGGTTTACTGGAATGACGGTGCCCAGATAGTTGATCCCCATGCAACAGGTGTGGTAGAGAGTGTAAATGCAGTGACAGACCTTGAGATGATAAAGATGATCTCCCAGGAGGAGGCCAAGGAGAAGGGGCTTCTTCACATGATCGGTAAGGAGCTGGATGATAAGTACATCGAGACTATAAAGGGAGAGGTGCTGAACTCTGAGATAGAGGGGAAGAGGGATTTTAAGATAGTTTACTCACCTCTTCACGGAACTGGAAGGGCAGCGGTACAGAGGGTACTGGCTGAAACTGGTTTTGAATCTGTATATACCGTTGCTGAGCAGGAGATGCCAGACGGAACATTCCCAACTTGCTCCTATGCAAACCCAGAGGATCCTGCAGTATTTGAGCTTGGGATCAAGCTGGCTGAGGAGAAGGGTGCTAATATCTGTATGGCCAACGATCCAGATGCAGACAGAATTGGTATTGCAGTAAAGACCAAGGAGGGAGAGTGGATCTATCCAAATGGAAACCAGGTGGGACTTCTTCTTATGAACTACATCCTGGAGAACAGAAAGGATATCCCTGCCAACGGAGCAGTAATATCAACGGTAGTTTCTACACCTATGCTGGATGTGGTAGCTGCAGATAAGAATGTAAAGGTAATGAGAACCCTTACTGGATTTAAGTTCATAGGGGAGAAGATAAAGGAGTTTGAGGAGGGGAAGCTGGACGGAACCTACCTCTTCGGATTTGAGGAGTCCTACGGATACCTTATAGGAACCCATGCAAGGGATAAGGACGCAGTTGTGACAACCCTTCTTATAGCTGAGATGGCGGCAAAGTATGCAGCTGAGGGAACATCTATTCCAGAGAAGCTGGAGGAGCTGTATGAAAAGTATGGCTACTACAAGGAGGGGATCAGCGCTATTACCAAGGGCGGAAAGTCCGGTGCTGAGGAGATAGCAGCTATCATGACCAAGCTTAGAGACAACACACCTGTGGAGCTTGCTGGTCAGAGGGTAGCTATCCTGAGAGATTTTAAAATGCAGACTGAGAAGGATATGATTGCCGGAATGGAGGTTAAGCTGGACCTTCCAAGCTCAAATGTAATCCAGTTTGTGTTGGAGGACGGAACTCACATCACAGCAAGACCATCTGGTACTGAGCCAAAGATTAAGTACTACTATGGGGTAAAGGCTGATTCAGCAGAGGCTGTGGAAGCTAAGCTTGCAGACACAATGAAGAAGTTTGAGGCAGCACTGTAAAAGTTAGGAATTTATTGGAGAGAGGGAAGCCTCTCTCTTTTTTTAATTAAAAGTTATAAAATTATTAGGGGTTTAGAACCGACCTTATTAAGCCGATGCAGCTTTAACAGTATTAGTCAACTAGACTGTCAGGCAGAATGAGTTTTCATAGCGTTTTACAATATTTTTATCAGATAGAGCTATGAATGTAGCTTATAAAGGTCGTAGGGAAATATGAGCTAATGAGGCGTTTAAAAGGTCTTGAACTTTTGGTTACTTTTATTTCAAGAGAAAAGTAACTGATAAAAAATTTTATTATTTGTGAAGGAAAGCACTTGACATAAGATAAAAAATGATGTAAAAAGTGTACTAAGAGAGTATAGTTTAAAGGAGTTTTACATGAAGATAACTCAAGAGTCTGATTATGCTATGAGGATCGTTCTATTCCTTTGCAGACTGGGGGTTGGGAAGAAGATCGAGGCCAAGGCCATAAGTGAGGCTGAGGGGGTAACTCTGAGGTTTACCTTAAAGATCCTGAGAAAACTGACCCATAGTGGGATAATAGCTTCCTTCAGAGGAGTCAACGGCGGGTATGCCCTGGTAAAGGATCCCGGGGAGATAACCATGAGGGATGTAATAGAAGCTGTAGAGGGCGAGATCTACATAAATAGATGCTTAAATAGTAAAGAAAACTGCAATGTCCATAGGGGAAATGTCTGTACCGTCCACAAGGAACTGGCAAGGGTACAGAGAAACTTATTGGAGGACCTCTCCTCGGTAACCTTTAAAAAGTTAATGGGAGATGAGCAGTAAGCAGCTTTCCATGTGAAAGCTGCTCTATTAAAGGCAGGGGTAGAGCCCCCATATTTTTCAAACTTAAACTATACCAAATTAGTATACATTTAAATTAAATCCAGATAGGAAAGGGGAGATATTAAGATGCCAATGTGTCAATCAGCGGACAAGAAGTTAGAAAATTTTATCAAGGAGTGCAGCTGTGAGACGTCCTTTAAGAGGGTAGTCGATCAAAAAGTAAAGTGTGGTTTCGGATTACAGGGGGTCTGTTGCAGACTCTGTTCAAACGGGCCGTGCAGGATTACACCTAAATCACCTAAGGGGGTCTGTGGAGCAGATGCACACACTATAGTTGCCAGAAACTTCCTGAGAAACATCGCTGCAGGTAGTGCATGCTACCTACACGTTATCGAGACAACTGCAAACAACCTTAAGTCTCTGGGAGAGAAGAGGGAGAAGATCAAGGGAGAGAATGCTCTGGAGGAACTATGTGAAATTTTTGGTATCCATGAGGGAGACAAGCATGAGAAAGCTGTAAAGGTTGCCGACGCAGTGCTGGCAGACCTCTACAAGCCAAGAAACCAGAAGATGGAACTGGTGGAGAAGATGGCCTATGCCC
>CAYSGC010000291.1:0-2908 GCA_964430145.1 uncultured Fusobacteriaceae bacterium
ACGAACCAAGAAAGTCAAGACTTCCGTAATTCCTCATAAGTATGGGATTCATAGTCCGAGCTTTGTGGGCTACAGTCCTCGCTACGCTGCGGAACTCATTCTGTTGTACGCTCTAAGATCATATTTTTAGTCTCTGGCCCCATCAGATACTACAGTCGGTTAAAAATCTGTGATAATCGCCTTTTAATCTGTGTAAGTCCGTGGCAGATGTTTTTCTCCATTCTCTTTTAATTCTTGTAATTTATCCTGATTAGTGCCAATTGGTAGCAAAAAAGATTTTTTCTGTGAACTTTTGTGTCCTCTGTGCCTCTGTAGTGAAGGGTTTACATTTTGGTTATTCACTGAATTTAAGCGGTCAAAAAATAGAATTCAAATTTAAGCTTTCTTATAAAGTTAGAAGGGGGGAAAGAGGAAAGTAGAGGAAGAGGAGTAAAAGATAGATGATATTTAATGAAGGAGGGATGAGATGCTAAAGGAAAAGTTAGATGAGATAAGTTGTAAGATGGGGGAGCAGCTTCCCCAGGAGATACTGGCAAAGCTGGGAGAGGGCCTCAAGGAGCTTCAGGATACTCACATCGAGGAGAAGACTATAAAGGCAGGGGAAAAGTTGCCTGATTTCACCCTGGTGGATACAGCTGGAAAGAAGTATACCAGGGAAACCTTCAAAGATAAGAAGATGGTCTTTAACTTTTTCAGGGGGTCCTGGTGACCATTCTGCAACCTGGAACTGGGAGTTCTGGAGGAGATGCAGGATGAGATAGAGGAGCTGGGAGGGAAGCTTATCTCCGTATCCCCTGAAAAACCTGATAAACACAAAACCGAGGAGGCTAAGGATGCCCAGAGTATCATAGCCAGTGATATAGATAATGCCTTTGCTAAGGAGCTTGGTCTGGTATTTTCATTGTCTGAGGAGTTAAATAAGATCTATCTGGATCTGGGAATAGACCTCGCAGACTCCAATGGAAATACAGAGGCGGAACTTCCTATGCCGGCAACTATAATCACAGACAGGTCTGGAGTTGTAAAGCATGTATTTGCCAAAGCCGACCATACCCAGAGGATGGAGCCAGATGAGATCCTGGAGATCCTTAAGAGGATATAGGGGGTACATATGTTTTTAAAAAAGTTTACAGAGATATTTAGGAGGGAACCCAGTGCCAAGGAGAAGGCTGTTCTTCTGGAGCTGAACAGAAAGTATGGAAAGGAACTTGAAAACATGAAGCTTGAGACCCATGTGTTTAAGGACTACTACTGCGATATGTATCTTCAGATCTATCAGGAGAGGTTCCACTTTGAGCATCACGAGGGTGAGTATTAAAGGAAGAGAATAGATATTTCAAAAGAAAAAGAACCCCCAGGTGAGTGCTCCTGGGGGTTCCTTGAATTTACTATTACTTAGAAAGGTTGTAGATAGCCTCGATGTAGATCTTTAGCCAGATATCCAGCTTCTCTATCTCAAGGTACTCATTCTTCTGGTGCATATTGTCTTCCTGGTCGTGAAGAAGTGCTCCGAAAGCTACTCCGTTTGTTACAGCTCTTGCATATGTACCTCCACCGATAGCTACCGGCTGAGCTTCTACATCTCCAGTGATATCTCTGTAGATGTTCATAAGAGTTTCCACCAGGAAATCATCCTTAGGTACATATAGTGGCCCCATTCCTCCCTTAGACTCAAGGTCGTATCCAAGGGCAGCTACAGATTCCTTAGCTGTAGTTACTACCTTCTCAGTTTCAACTGTTACCGGGTGTCTGCAGTCTACTCCAAGGCTGAACTCTCCGTTTTCAAGGGAGATCTTACCGATGTTTATAGTAAGCTTTCCAGATGGCTCATCCTCAAATCCTATTCCAAGAGACTCTCCGTGGTAATCAGTTTTAAACTTAGAATCAAATAGGTTTATGATATCCTTAAGAGCTTCCTCTTCAATGGCGATATCCTTAAGGAATAGCATAAGTGCGTTTGCAGCGTTGTATCCAAGGAATGGCTTAGATCCGTGGGCAGATTTACCCTGAGACTCAAGGATAAGAGTGTCTCCCTCTACTCTAGATGAGATAGTGAACTCCTTCCCCTCGTTGAATGCAGGCAGCTTCTCCTCTACCTCAGTAGCGTACTTTGCTGGAAGTCTTCCCTCTACAAATTCACAAACTGAGTTTAGAGCAGTTCCTCCCTTGAATGAGATTCCGTCGATTCCCTCAAACTTCTTTGAGATATATAGCGGTGAGATTCCCTTCTCTGCGTGGGTTACAGGGAATGATGAATCTGGTGTGAATGCCAGTGTAGGCTGAGGCATCTTAAGCTCACCGAAGTAGTGATCCATACACTTCCAACCAGTTTCCTCATTAGCTCCAAGGATCATTCTTATCTTTTTGTTTGGAACGATTCCTGCATCCTTCATAGCCTTCATAGCGTATAGACAAGTGATCATAGGTCCCTTGTTGTCCAGGATTCCTCTACCATACAGCTTACCGTCAGCGATCTCAGCAGCGTATGGAGCATAGTCCCATCCCTCTCCCTCAGGAACAACATCTACGTGTCCCAGGATACCAAGGATCTCCTCCCCTGTACCAAAGTCTATGTGACCTGCATAGTTGTCGAAGTTTTCAACTTCAAATCCCATCTCCTTACCAAGATCAAGGAAATACTTAAGGGCAGCTGCCGGTCCCTCTCCAAAAGGTTTTCCCTGTAGAGGAGCTTCCTCTACACTCTTTATCTTAATAGCTTCCTGCATTGATTTAACAACGTCGTCTTTGTAGTTTAATATCATTTCTTGTAAGTTCATATCTTCCTCCCTGTGTAAAGCTCCGTGGAGCCGATTCCATAACAAAATTATACCATTTTTCAACTTTAAAGTCTATATTTTGGATACTATTATCTGAAATAAACCAGATAAAATGAATTTAAAAAAGAGGG
>CAYSGC010000292.1:0-2890 GCA_964430145.1 uncultured Fusobacteriaceae bacterium
TCTCCAATCCACAGGACTAGCTTCTCTCCCTCCTTTATTCTTCTTATAATGTTAGACATCGTCTCTTCCTCCACCTATAATTTTATCTATGCTAAAATAATCTCCAATTTTGATTAGTTGTTCTCAAGATAGTATACCCTATTTGAGGTTAATAAACAATAAGATTTGGAAGAAAAAGAAAAAATAACCCCTCTCTGAGGGGCTATTTTACTTACTTCTTAAAGGCATGCTTCAACACATCATCGAAGTAGTCTGCATAGTGAACAGTTACTCCCTCTCTGATATAATCTGGCAGTCTTTCGAAATCTTTTTTATTATCCTTAGGTACTATAAGAGTGTATATTCCGACTCTTCTTGCAGCTATGGTCTTCTCCCTTATTCCTCCAATAGGAAGCACCTTTCCTGTGAGGGTAAGTTCTCCGGTCATGGCGATATCGGTTCTCACCGCTTCTCCCTTAGCCAGTGAATAGAGAGCCAGAGCCATTGTTATTCCAGCTGATGGTCCATCCTTAGGAGTTGCTCCTGCTGGCACATGAAGGTGCACTGTGTTGGTATCGAAGAAGTTCTTTACCTTTTCATCGCAACCAGTCTCATTGCACAGGTGGGACCTTATATAGGAGTACGCTATCTCTGCCGACTCCTTCATTACGCTTCCCAGCTGTCCCGTCTGCTTAAATCCGCTTCCGTTGGAGCTGATATTGGTAGCCTCTATATAGAGAGTTGCTCCTCCCATGGAGGTCCAAGCCAGTCCCAGAGTTACTCCAGGCCTGCTCTTCTGATAGAGTTCCTCAGTTGTAAAGAGAGGCTTTCCTAAATACTCCTCTAGGTTCTTCTTATTGATAGATACCTTCTTGAGATCTCCCTCAGCTATCTTAAGGGTGGTCTTTCTCATGAGTTTACGTATATTCTTTTCGAGGTTTCTTACCCCTGCTTCCCTTGCATACTTTTCAACTATGTCCTCTACAGCTCCCTGGGAGATAGATATCTCGTTTTTATCCAGTCCATGCTCCTTCATCTGATTTGGCAGAAGATATCTCTTAGCGATCTCAAGCTTCTCCTCAAGGATATATCCGGGAAGCTGAATTACCTCCATCCTGTCTAAAAGCGGTCTTGGAATTGTGTCCATCTGGTTTGCTGTAGTTATAAAGAGGATGTTTGAAAGGTCGTACCTTACATCCAGGTAGTGGTCCAGGAAATCCTTGTTTTGCTCAGGATCCAGAACCTCTAGAAGAGCTGAAGCGGGATCTCCATGGAAACTGCTTCCTATCTTGTCTATCTCATCCAGCATAATTACCGGATTGGAGGTTCCTACCCTCTTTATAGCCTGAATTATCTTTCCTGGCATAGCACCAATGTATGTTCTTCTGTGGCCCTTTATCTCAGCCTCGTCCCTCATTCCACCTACGGAGAACCTGTAGAATTCACGGTTGAGGGAACCTGCTATGGACTTACCGATGGAGGTTTTACCTACTCCTGGAGGTCCCACAAGACAAAGGATAGATCCAGTTACATTTCCCGTCTTCATAATGGTACTGATAAATTCAAGGATGTTTGTTTTAACGTCGTCCAGACCGTAGTGGTCGCTGTCAAGAATCTTTCTGGCCTTCTTTACATCCAGCCTGTCTTCTGAGAATACTCCCCAAGGAAGCTCCACAATGGACTGAATATAGGATCTGGTTACATGGAACTCTGGTGAACTTTTATCCAGAAGCTGGAGCTTTTCAAACTGCTCCTCTACCACCTTGCTTGCCTCCTCTGAAAGCTCTATCTCATCCAGCCTGGAAGCCAACTTCTCTATATCAGCCTGCTTCTCGTCCTTCTCCATTCCCAGCTCCTTCTTTATAAGCTTAAGCTGTTCTCTCAAGAAGTACTCTTTCTGCTGGGTACTTACCTTGTCCTCTATCTTCTTCTGGATACTCTCCTGCAGATGAGCTATCTCCAGTTCCTTCTTCAGAAGTGTCAGAAGTTTTCTGCACCTCATCTCCAGGCTGAATTCACTTAGAAGCTCCTGGAGTTCTCTGCTTTCGGTCTTCAGCATAGATGCAATGAGATCCATTAGAATTGCTGGCTTATCATAGGACACCTGTGACATGAGAAGCTTCAGCTCCTCCTGAAGCATAGGATTCACCTTGAATACCTCCTTGAGGGAGGTCATTATTGCAAGCATATAAGCCCTTACCTCATCATTGGGAGCCTCCTCAGATTCATGGTTGTAATCCACCTCCCATACCAGTTGAGGTGACTTCTCCACTTCCTTTACCTTTTTAAACCTATTTATTCCCTGAGCTATTACCTGTACCGTATTGGGTGACAGGGAGGTAATCTTGTGAATCTTCACTATAGTTCCCACATCATAGAGGTCAGATTCCAAAAGATTATACTCATTTGCCTCCTTGGCAAATACAAGCCCCAGAAGCTTATTTTCATTTTGATCTATTCTCTTTATAGCCTCTAAAAACTGCTCCCCTGAAAAAGTAATAGGTATCATTATATTTGGGAAAATCGGCCTAGTTATTATAGGCAGTATCACAAGTTTTTCAGGTAAAACTTCACTTACACTTACCAATTGATTAGTATTACTCTTGTCTGTCATTT
Organism: uncultured Fusobacteriaceae bacterium; assembly: GCA_964430145.1. GTDB lineage: Bacteria > Fusobacteriota > Fusobacteriia > Fusobacteriales > Fusobacteriaceae > Propionigenium. The sequence goes on from CAYSGC010000292.1 coordinate 2,596, forward strand.
TTCTCCCCCTCCTCTTAACTTTCTATCTAGTACTTACAAAATATGAATACATTTCCTTTTCTCATAAACATTATTTTTCTCTTCTAGGAAACCCTTTAATCCTATGGTATAAGAACTATATCATGTAATTTTGGAGTGAATTTTTATGAATGAAAATATCATCTCTCTTCTGTCGGACTATATCTACTTTGTAAACATCTTCTTTATAATAACTATAATCTTTGTAGAGAGAAGAAAGCCTGTATACAGCCTCTTCTGGATTACTATTCTTACCTTTACATCCTACCTGGGGTTT
>CAYSGC010000293.1:0-2869 GCA_964430145.1 uncultured Fusobacteriaceae bacterium
TAGGAATATTTGGTAAGAGAAATATGGGAAAGTCCACCCTTATAAATGCCCTCACCGGGCAGAACCTGGCAATAGTATCTGAGTATGCAGGTACTACTACAGATCCCGTATATAAAGCTATGGAGATCCTTCCCATAGGACCCTGTGTAATCATAGATACTGCAGGTCTGGATGATATAGGTGATCTGGGAGAGCTGAGGGTAAAGAAGAGTCTCGAAGTAATAAGGAAAACCGATATTGCTGTGGTCACAACTACAGGGGAGGGGTTCTCAGACTTTGACAGGAATATAATATCTCTATTAGAAGAGAAGTCTATCCCCTTTGTGGTGGTGGTAAACAAGGTGGACACAGTAGAACCTAGGGAGGAGTTCCTGGAGGAGCTTCAGAGTTTAAAGTATGAGTACGTACTCATCTCAGCTATTGAGAAGAGGGGGATCTCTGAACTGAAGGAGCTTCTTATAAAGAACTCTCCCAAGGAGTTTGAGCAGCCCACCATCCTGGGAGACCTTATAAACCCGGGAGAGAGTGTAGTTCTCGTTATCCCAATAGATACAGGAATGCCCAAGGGAAGGCTAATCCTTCCCCAGGTACAGACTATGAGGGATATCCTGGATAACGACGGAGTATTCCATGTATGTAAGGAGAGGGAGCTGAGGTGGACCCTTGATAAGTTAAGGGAGAAACCGAAGCTGGTTGTAACAGATTCCCAGGAGTTTGCCAAGGTAAGTGCCGACACACCGGAGGATATACTCCTTACATCCTTCTCCATCCTCTTCGCCAGATACAAGGGGGATCTCTTCAAGCTGGTACAGGGGGCCAAGGCCCTTAAGAACCTCAAAAAGGATGCTAAGGTCCTCATTGCAGAGGCATGTACCCACCACGCCCAGCCAGATGATATAGGGAGGGTGAAGATCCCAAGGTGGATAAAACAGAATATCCACTCGGATATCCACTTTGATTTCTGTGCAGGAAGGGATTATCCAGACAATATAGAGGAGTATGACCTGGTCATCCACTGCGGAGGGTGTACCCTCAACAGGAAGGAGATGCTCTCAAGGATAGAAGCAAGCAATGAGAGGGGGGTTCCCGTACTGAACTACGGTCTGTGTATCGCCACATTAAATGGTATATTGGACAGGGCACTGAAGCCATTTCCAGAGGTTTACTTCGACTGGCTGGAAAATGAGGAGGAAGACTATGAATAATACAGAGAAAAACTATAGAATCGAGAGGGATGGCATCGGGGAGTATAGTGTAGATAGTAAGAGCTACTATGGCATCCATACTGCCAGAGCTCTGGATAACTTCTTCCTCAACAACTGCAAGGTGGTAAATCCCGAGATAATAAAGGGGATTGCCATTGTAAAGCTGGCAGCGGCCAGAGCCAATTCCATGGATAAGAAGCTGGATTCAGTAAAGGGAGCGGAGATCAAGAAGGCCTGTGAAAGGATTTTTAACGGGGAGTTTATGGATGAATTCCCCCTTCCTGCCATCCAGGGTGGAGCAGGGACTTCCACCAATATGAATCTCAATGAGGTAATAGCAAATATCGCCATAGAAGCCATGGGGGGAAAGAAGGGAGACTACTCCATCATCCATCCCATAGAGGATGTAAATATGAGCCAGTCCACCAACGACGTCTACCCTACAGGGGTAAAGATCGCCGCTATAAAGGTCCTCAGAGAGCTTGTTGAGGAAGCTATGAAGCTACAGGAGGTGCTCCAGGAAAAGGAGCACGAGTTTGCCCACATCTACAAGCTGGGAAGAACCCAGCTGCAGGACGCTGTTCCCCTTACCCTGGGGCAGTCATTTGGTGCCTTTGGGGAAGCTATCTCCAGGGACAGATGGAGACTCTATAAGATAGAGGAGCGTCTCAGAAGGATAAATATCGGAGGAACTGCTGTAGGAACAGGGGTAGGAGCTTCCCTCAAGTACAGATACTATGTTAGCGAGGAGCTGAAGAGGATCACAGGTTACGGTCTTGCAAGGGCTGAAAATCTCATCGATGCTACCCAGAACCTAGATGTATTTGTAGAGGTGTCCGGTCTTCTTAAGACCATGGCTTCCTCCCTGAACAAGATCGCAAACGACCTCAGATTCATGTCCTGCGGTCCCCTGGGAGGAATTGGTGAGATCAGCCTGCCTGCCATCCAGATGGGATCCAGCATCATGCCGGGGAAGATAAACCCTGTGGGACCTGAGTTCATCAAACAGATCTTCCACAAGGTTCAGGGAAACGATCTTATAATCTCTGCTGCTGTAGCTGATGGTGAGCTGGAGCTGAATGCCCTCACCCCTCTAATCGCAGAATCTCTCCTGGAGAGCTTAGAGCTTCTAAGAGACGGGGTAAGGATGTTTTCTTCCAGAGTAATTTCGGGGATTACAGCTAATGAGGAGGTCTGTGAGAGGATACTGAGATCCAGTCTCTCTACAATCACAAGACACATCGATACCCTTGGATATGATGAGCTCAGTAAGATTTTGAAGGAATGCGAAAAAACCGGAAAAACCTATGAAGTTATATTAAAGGAAAAAGGATTATTGGAGGTATAATGAGAAGGTTAAACCTTATTTTTATAGTGCTGCTCCTGGTTATCATGACTGGATGTTCATCTACATCCACCAAGAAGACCAGTGAGTATTCCAGAAGGCATGCCCTAACAGGTAAGGCTTCCTGGTATGGTAAAAACTTCCACGGAAGGCTAACTGCCAGCGGAGAAAAGTACAGTGTAAGAAAGTATACTGCTGCTCACAAAACCCTGCCATTTGGTACCATCGTCAGAGTTACCAACACCAGAAACAACAAGAGTGTGGATGTTAAGATAAATGACAGGGGACCATATGTCAAGGGAAGGGTCATAGACCTCTC
>CAYSGC010000294.1:0-2823 GCA_964430145.1 uncultured Fusobacteriaceae bacterium
AGATTAAATTTATATATATAAACATATATTACCATATACTAATAAAATAATCATTTTATTGGAGGATTTTTTTGAAAAAACTTATTTCAGCTAAAAAAATTTACAATAAAAAAAGAGCACCCTGTGGGGGTGCTCTTTAACTTTACTTCTTATTGCAGTATTCCTTGGCAATCTCTGCAGCCAGTCTGGCATTGTTGAATACAAGCTGGATATTGGAATCCAGAGAACTTCCTCCAGTTATCTCCTTTATCTTTCCTAGAAGGAATGGAGTTGATGCCTTCCCCTTTATTCCCTTCTCCTCAGCTTCCTTTACAGCATCCTCGATAGCCTTAGTGATTACGTCATAGTCCATTGAGTACTCCTCTGGAATAGGGTTGGCAACTACCACTCCACCCTTTAATCCAAGATCCCACTTAGCTATCAGCGCTTCAGCTATCTCCACAGGCTTATCCAGTCTGTAATCTACACCGAATCCGCTTCTTCTTGTATAGAAAGCCGGAAGCTCATCTGTCTGGTATCCCACTACAGGAACTCCGTTTGTCTCAAGGTACTCTAGAGTAAGACCAATATCCAGGATAGATTTAGCCCCTGCACACACAACAGCTACATCGGTATTTGACAGCTCCTCCAGGTCCGCTGAGATATCAAATGTATCTTGAGCTCCCCTATGGACTCCTCCGATTCCACCAGTTGCAAATACCTTGATTCCTGCAAAGGATGCAATAATCATAGTAGATGCCACTGTAGTTGCTCCATCCATCTTCTTTGAGATGATAAATGGAATATCTCTTCTGCTTGTCTTTACTACCTTAGTTCCTGCCTTTCCTAGGTAGTCCAGCTCCTCTTTGTTAAGTCCTACCTTCAGTCTACCATTTAATATGGCAATTGTTGCAGGTACTGCACCATTTGCTCTGATGATCTCCTCTACCTTGGCAGCTGTCTCCACATTCTGAGGGTATGGCATCCCGTGGGATATAATTGTAGACTCAAGGGCCACCACCGGTTGATTGTTAACTAAAGCCTCCTTAACCTCTGGGGCTATATCTAAATACTTTTCGTAAAATTGCATCTTCTTACCTCCTCTAATTTTTCCTCTATTTTTTTTCTGCTTAAATCCTCTGGTATGTTGCTCTCACTCTCCAGAGAGCATATACTGTTTGCTACCCCGTACATGGCCTGCTCCTCTAGGGATCTTTCCAGTATCCTTCCGAGAACTACTCCTGAAAGGAAGGCATCTCCTGCTCCGGTAGACCCTACGACCTCTGTTTTGGGAGGTCTTATGAACCCGCTCTCTTCCTGACCCTTGTAGTAAACTCCATCCTTCCCCAGAGATATAAAGATATTCTTTATTCCCAGTTCATGGATCTTTTCACCAGCTGCCACTACATCCTCTTCCCTTGCTATCTTAACTCCGCTTATATACTCTGCCTCTATAAGGTTGGGCTTAAGCACATCTATTCTGTGGTAGAGCCCCTCTATCTTCCTGGATTTTTCCAGGGATACGGTATCCACCACAAAGGGAACATCAAAGTTGTTTAACAAAAACTCTATTATCCCCTTGGGAAGGTTGGTGTCCAGCACACAGAGCTTTGCTCCTCTGATGAGGTTTTGCTTCTTCATGATAAGTCTCTCATCCATTCCGTCCATTATGTCCATGTGGGAGATAGCCACCTCCATATCCATCTCTGCTCCCAAGATGGAAAGGTAGGTTGAGGTACTCTTCCCCTCTACAACCTCTACATTGCTTACATCTATTCCCCTTCTCTTGCAGTAGTCCAGCAGATCTCTTCCGCTGGAGTCATCTCCCACAAGGCTTATTAACTTTGTATCCAGATCCAGCATAGCCAGATTTTCCGCAATATTTCTTCCTACACCTCCGAAGCTTCTCTTCACCACTCCAGGATTGGAATCCTTCATCTGAAACTTTCCTGTTGGGTAACCCTCTATGTCTATATTGGCTCCCCCTATTACCAGGATATATGGTGATTCCTTAAGTACATACCCCTTACCCAATACATATCCCTTCTTCATGAGATTACTTATATGTACCCCCACCGAGGATCTCGCTATCTTCAACTTTTCAGATATTTCCTCTTGAGATATCATGGGATTTTGACTTATCAGATCATATACTTCCCTCTCTCTATCAGTCACTCCCTACCTCCTAATCTTAAGTTTAGGCTTTTAAACTTTTGTTTATCATACAACTTTTTATTACTTTGTTCAAGCTTTTTTTACTCTTTTTAGATTTTTTTTATACACCCCTGGAATAAGGGTTCCCGAGATCACAAGGAGGATCCCTGCTATTCTTATCCCTCCCAATGGTTCACTGTAGATGAGGTATGCCGTTGTAGCAGCTACCACCACCTCAAAGTTCGCCAGTATACTCATCTCAAAGCTTCCAAGCTTCTTGGAGGCCTCTAAGAAAGCAAAGTGGGAGGCCACTGTGGGAAGAAATCCCAAGACTACTCCTAAAACTAACACCCTGTAATCTGAAAGGATCGAGGTGTAGATCCTCCCTACATCTGCAAGGGGGGTTACCACCATAAGCCCTGCCAGAAAGCTGTAGTACATAACAGTTACTACCTCCACCTTGGATGAGATCATCTTGTTAAATACTGGTAGGATCCCGTAGGTTGCTCCAGCCATAAGTCCTGCTGCAATGCCTATGAGACTGTAGTTCATGTCAAAGCTTCCCCCTGAAACAGTTAAGATAGATCCCGTGAAGGTCACCCCTATGGCAAGAAGCTTTTCCCTGGTCAGGGGAGCTCCCTGAAATATTCTGGAAAAAATTAATGTAAAAGCAGGGGATGTGTATAGCAT
>CAYSGC010000295.1:0-2762 GCA_964430145.1 uncultured Fusobacteriaceae bacterium
CTCCTCCAGTATCTTGCTGGACCCTTCAGTAAATCTTCCTCCCCATAACTTCAAACCTTTACCCCCTCTCCTTACTCTATTTTTCAGTCATTCTCCTTTTTTGTATAAAAAAGGAGCCTGTCATCATCGTGGCTCCCTAATCTCCCAGATCATCTACAGTTTTCTAATCTATATTATTTTAATTCTTCCTATACCTTATACTGTTTCTCCTCATCTTTTTCCTCCCTGTCAATTAAAAATCCATATGAAAATTTCTACTGCTGCTGTTTTTTAGTGGTTCAGTACCTTATCCAGAAACTCCTTTGTTCTCATACTTTTGGCATTTTCAAATACCTCTATGGGATCCCCATCTTCCACCACTATCCCTTGATCCATAAACATCACTCTGCTGGCCACATTCTTGGCAAACCCCATCTCGTGGGTTACAATAACCATTGTCATCCCTTCATTTGCCAGATCTCTCATTACATCCAATACCTCTCTTACCATCTCTGGATCAAGGGCACTTGTCGGCTCATCAAACAGCATGATGTGTGGATCCATTGCAAGGGCTCTTGCTATGGCTATTCTCTGCTTTTGTCCACCGCTCAGCTGGTTGGGATAAGCCTTTGCCTTATCAGCCAGCCCCACTCTTTCCAGCAGACTCATAGCCTTCTCCTCAATAGCTCCCTTTCCCTGCTTCTTAACCTTCATCGGTGCCAGGGTAAGGTTTTCAAGGACATTCTTATGGGGGAAAAGGTTAAAGTGCTGAAAAACCATCCCCACTCTCTGACGTAGATTGTTGATATTTGTAGCCTTCTCCATAATGTCCTGATCCTCTATGAGGATGCTTCCCTTAGTGGGCTCCTCCAGCTTGTTTATACATCTTAGAAATGTCGATTTTCCAGATCCGGAAGGTCCTATTACAGCTACTACCTCTCCCTTTTCCACATGCTTATCTATCCCCTTTAATACCTCTAATTCTCCAAAACTTTTATGTAACCCCTCTATCTTAATCACTTACCTTCAACCCCCCTTCAACCTTTCTCATGAACTTTGTAAACATAGTTGTCAGTATTAGATATATAAATCCCACTGCCAGCAGCGGCTCCACTCCTCTGTATGTCTGACTGGTGATTATATTAGCCGATCTCAGCAGATCCACTCCACCAATAAATCCTACTATTGAGGTTTCCTTCAGAAGAGCTATAAACTCACTTACAAGAGCTGGCAGTATCTTTTTTACTGCCTGAGGAATTATTATCTCCTTCATTGCTGTTGGATAGTTCATCCCCAGTGCTCTTGCTGCTTCCATCTGCCCCTTTGGCAGACCCTCTATTCCTGCTCTTATAATTTCAGCCACATAGGCTCCGCTGTTCAGCCCAAAGGCTATCCCTGCCACCACAAGTATGGGCGTATTTCTGAGCTTTCCTACAAATATTATGTTGGCCAGAATCATCAGCTGCACCACTGCCGGAGTTCCTCTCACAATATCCACATAAGCCAGTGCAAATCTTTCCAGTGGGTTTACCTTCTCCAGCTGCTCCATCCCCTTGAAGGGATAGAAGTGGGACAGTTTCATCACGGCTAGTAGAGTTCCCCATACTATTCCGATGATGGCTGCAAATAAGGTTACTCCTATGGAAAACTTCAGCCCCTTTAATATATACATGTATCTTGAATCCTTTAAAAATATCTCTGCCAGTGTCTGTAAGTACATCTCTTCCTCCTAACTTATCCTTTAATATTAATAAAAAAAGTCCGATTAGCTTTTGTAATCTTATCTACAAATGGCTGACCGGACATCCTTCCCTTAGAAAAACAAAAGCCAGCAGGTAGAATCTACCTCTGGCTTAAACTCACTCTATCGGTTATACTCATGGGGTGTTGCTTTTTCCCCAATCTTTGCAAAAGAATTTAAATGTCAATTTAAGCCTATCGAAATTAGATAAGAATTATAGTTTTGTATTCTATTTCTCCTAATTCTACTCCTTAACTTAAGCATTTGAATTCCTCCTCTTTTAAAGATTTCTGATCTATCTTTCTTTTATTAGAAATAAGTTTACCATTATAATCTCTTTCTGTCAACATTTTTTTATCAACTTTGTACTTACATATTGTACACTCTTGGAAGGAAAAGTATCAAATATCGCTCTATGTTAAGCTTTTTGCTGTATGGCAGAGGGAAGGTAAATATATCATTCTACCTACTCTCCTGTTTAAATTTTATCTCTCCCTTTAAGAAAGAAATCATTCATTTCATCGATTTTCATATAAAAAGCAGGGGGAACCCTGCTTTTTATATGGATCCTTTATCTCTTTTAACCCTTAAAATATTCTTCCAGTCTTTTTCCTGCTTCTTCCAACACTTCAAGTTCCTGGGTACAGGATATTCTTATGCAGTTCTCCACCCCGAAGGATTTTCCAGGTACCACTGCTACCCCTGTATCCTCCAGCAGTTTCATAGAAAAATCCAGAGAGTTTAGACTGCTTAACTTTGAATAGTCAGCCAATACATAGAATGTTCCCTCAGGCTTTACCACTTCAAAGCCTATCTTTTTTAGTAGATTGTATATATAGAGAGCTCTCTCCTCATACTTTCTTAGATTTTCTTCTAGATTGATATCTTCTTTCAGTGCTACCAGTCCCCCATATTGTGAGAGGGTAGAAGGGGTACTAATTGTATATTGGCTTATCTTTAACAAATGGTTTCTCAGATCTTTATTGGCCAGTATATAGCCTACTCTCCACCCCGTCATGGAATGGGACTTGGAAAATCCATT
>CAYSGC010000296.1:0-2752 GCA_964430145.1 uncultured Fusobacteriaceae bacterium
ACAAGCAGTATAAGGGTGAATCTTTTTTCTATAAAACTATTCAAATTCCCTTCCTCCATATCTTCCACTAAAGACAGTTCTCTATCCTACTTCTCCGTAAATCTTCCTGTAAAGAATCTCAGGCAAGATGGCTCATACTCCCACTGAAGTCCCTTGATGCTCTCTCTATTTTCATACAGCTCTATGATAGAGTCAGCTACATAATCCAGGTGAGCATAGGTATAAACTCTTCTAGGAATAGTCAGCCTAACTGTTTCCAGCTTAGGTTTATGGTTTTCACCGGTTTTCACATCTCTTCCTGCTGAAACTATTCCCCTCTCCATAGTTCTTACTCCAGATTCCCTGTAGATTGCCGAGGACAGTGCCTGAGCCGGGAACTCCTCCTGCTCAAGATGTGGCAGGAATCCTCTTGCATCCAGGAATATTGCATGACCTCCAAATGGTTTTACCATAGGTACTCCAGCTGCCTCAAGCTTTTCTCCCAGGTATCTTATCTGATTTACCCTGTGGCTGATATAGTCATAGTCCATAGCTTCCCTTATTCCAATAGCCATAGCTTCCATATCTCTTCCAGCCAGTCCTCCGTAGCTTGGCATTCCCTCAAACTGAACTACCATAGCTGTAGCCTGAGTATAGAGTTCCTTGTCATTGACACACAGGAACCCTCCTATATTTGTAATACAGTCCTTCTTACCACTCATTGTACATCCGTCACCATAGGAGAACATCTCTCTTACGATATCCTTTATGCTGACATTCTCATACCCTTCCTCTCTTGTCTTTATAAAGTAAGCATTTTCAACGCATCTAGTAGCATCATACATCACCTTGATGCCGTGCTTATGTGCCAGCTCACTTACTGCTTTTATATTTTCCATAGATACAGGCTGCCCACCAGCTAGGTTTACCGTCACTGCAAGGCAGATATATGGGATCTTCTCTGCCCCTACCTCATCTATAAGAGCCTGGAACTTATTAATGTCCACATTTCCCTTAAATGGAACGTCATCTCTGTTTGGATCGTGAGCTTCATCACAGATTACATCTCTGAAGTTGGCCCCGTTTCTCTCCTGGTGGAATCTTGTAGTTGTAAAATACATATTTCCAGGTACATAATCCCCAGGTTTTATAGTCAGAGAGGACAGGATATTCTCTGCTCCCCTTCCCTGATGAGTAGGGATAACATACTCAAATCCAAAGTACTCCCTTACAGTCTCCTCTAAATTATAGAAGTTACGGCTTCCTGCATATGCCTCATCCCCTGTCATAAGCCCTGCCCACTGCCTATCACTCATTGCGTTAGTTCCCGAATCTGTTAAGAGGTCGATATAGCACTCATTTGATCTTAAAAGAAAGGTGTTGAACCCAGCTTTTTTTATAGCTTCCTCCCTCTCCTCTCTTCCTAATAGATACATTGGCTCCACAGCTTTGATTTTAAATGGTTCTGGCATAAACTTTTTTTTCATAAACTCATAGCCTCCTCTTATCTTTTTAATTATATTTTAATATCATTATATCCTTTCAAGATCGTTTAATAGGATAATACTCTATTTTTTTTATTTGTCAACACCAACTTAAAATTTATTATCTTGATAAAAATATCCAATAAATTCTAGAAAAAATAAAGGAAAATATCAAATTATTAACAATATCAACTATGAATATTTGACTTATGAAAGATAATATGGAATCTTTATATAAGTAATTTATTTTTAATATCATAATCATTTTTCAATATCGTTTACCGGTTGTTATTGGTCCTGTGGTCGTTTCTTTCGAGTGATTTTTCATTACTTTTAAGGGGAGAGATTGTAAATTATGATGGATTTTTTAGAAAATATCGTAAATTTTGTAAATGGCGTTTTTTGGGGTAAAAATATTCTGGCTGTAATGCTGCTGGGAGCCGGGGTATACTTCACCATTAGAACACGTTTTCTTCCAATAAGAATGTTTCCAGAGATCATCAAAGTTGTCACTGAAAAAACCGAGGGGAGGAGGGAGGAGGATATGACATCCTTCCAGGCCTTCTGTGTTTCAACCGCTTCCAGGATCGGGGCAGGAAACCTGGCTGGAGTAGTTGCCGCCGTATCCATTGGGGGGCCGGGAGCTGTATTCTGGATGTGGGTAGTTGCCCTTGTGGGATCCTCATCAGCCTTTATAGAGTGTACCCTGGCCCAGATCTACAAGGAAAAGGATCCAGAGGGAGGTTATAGGGGAGGTCCTGCCTACTTCATGGAAAAAGCTCTCAATAAAAGGTGGATGGGAGTTCTCTTTGCCATCTCCGGTCTTATATGCTGGGCTGGTATCAGCCAGATAGTTGCAAACTCTGTTACTGAATCCTTCGACAATGCTTTCGGCATTCCAAAGCTCTACTCAGCCATAGGAATGGCTCTTCTTGCTGCAATGATCATTTTTGGTAAAAAAAATAAGATAGCCAGAGTTCTAGATAAACTGGTACCTGTTATGGCAGGGCTCTATGCCCTTGTTGTTCTCTTTATTATGATAAAAAATTTCACCCTTCTTCCCTCAGTATTCCTGAGCATATTTAAGAATGCCTTTGGTATCGAGCAGGTAATGGGAGGAGGAATAGGTGTTGTAATTATCTCTGGTATCAAGAGGGGACTCTTCTCCAATGAAGCAGGTAGTGGAAGTGCTCCATGTGCTGCAGCCGCAGCTGCTGTTGCCCACCCTGTAAAGCAGGGGCTCATCCAGGCACTGGGAGTTTTCATCGATACCCTTGTAATATGCAGTG
>CAYSGC010000297.1:0-2723 GCA_964430145.1 uncultured Fusobacteriaceae bacterium
GAGGATTCAGATGTGGTTATCCTCTCTGGAGGAAGCTCTGTGGGGACCAAGGACTTTACCCTCAGAGCAATAGAAGAGCTTGGAGGAGAGATAATTATCCACGGGATATCCATGAAGCCCGGGAAACCCACTATAATAGGCAGGATCGGAGAGAAGCTTGTAGTAGGACTTCCAGGACACCCCGTGTCTGCCACTATGGTATTCAGAGCTCTCTTTGAGGAGGCCATGACAGGAGAGAGGGAGCTCCCCTATACCTTCCCCCTTGCCAAGGATATACACTCTACCCCAGGAAGAACTACCTTCCAGACAGTTACCATAGAGGATGGCAGGGCAGTCCCAACCTATGGAAAATCTGGGGTAATAAGCCTTCTCAGCAAGGCCTTTGGTTACATTGTTATTCCATCTCACAAGGAGGGGTACAGATCCCAGGAGATGGTAGAGGTATATAAACTATAGGAGGGTCGTATGAGAAACAAGTATATAGATAATATTGACTGTGATACAGCCATAGAAAACTTTAAAAAAGAGATTATATTTTCAGAGAGGTTGGAGAAGATTTCCATGACTAGAGCACTTCACAGGATCACAGGAAGGTTGATTACAGCTGAGGTTTCCTCCCCCAACTACAACGCCTCAGCCATGGACGGAATAGCAGTAAGGTCAAGAGATACCCTGGAAGCCAGGGAGAGTAACCCTGTTACCTTAGAGGAGGAAAGAGACTTTATCTACGTAAACACCGGAGCTCCCATCCTGGGGGAGTGGGATTCTGTGATCATGATAGAGGATGTGACGGAGCTTGAAGGTGGCAGAGTAGAGATAATAAAAGCCTCCAAACCCTGGCAGCACATCAGACCCATCGGTGAGGATATAATAAAGGGGGATCCCATCATCCCTGCAGGCCACAGAATCAGGCCACAGGATATAGGAGCTCTCATCTCCGGGGGAATTACAGAGATAGAAGTCATAGCTAAACCAAGGGTAGCCATCATACCCACAGGAACTGAGATCGTAGAGGAAACCTCCCACCTCCAGGTAGGAAAGATAATAGACTCCAACTCCCATATGTTTATGGGGATGGTAGAGGAGTTGGGAGGAGAGGGCATCAGATATTCTCCCGTCATGGATGATTTTGATACTCTGTGTCAAACTGTAGCAAAAGCAGCTGAGGAGAGCGATATAGTTGTAATCAATGCAGGATCCTCTGCAGGAACCAAGGACTTTACAGTAAAGGTCATACAGGAGCTGGGAAGGGTTGTGAGTCACGGTGTAGCCCTAAAACCTGGAAAACCAACCATAATGGGTGTTATAGGTGATAAACCTGTAGTAGGTATTCCGGGATATCCCGTATCCTCATTTATTACCTTTGATACCTTTGTTAAGCCAATCATCTCCCACTTCCTCAAGAGAAGGGAGAGAAGAAGGCCAGTTGTGGAAGCTACCCTTTCAAGAACAATTCCTTCATCCTTTAAGCACAGGGAGATAGTGAGGGTCAGCCTGGGGTATATAGACGGAGAACTGCTGGCTACTCCCCTTACAAGAGGAGCAGGGGTTACCATGAGCCTGGTAAAAGCTCACGGTTTCCTCGCCATTCCAAGGGAGTATGAGGGGTATTCTGCTGGGAACAGGGTGGAGATAGAGCTTCTTACAAGTTTAGAGGAAGTAGAGGAGCAGCTCATCTCCATAGGAAGCCACGACATAGTCATGGACCTCATTTCCAGCAACCTCCACCTGTCATCTACCCATGTGGGAAGTATGGGAGGAATCTCATCCCTCAAGAGAAAGCAGACCCACCTGGCTCCCATCCATATCTTAGATGAGGTTACAGGCCTCTACAATGTGGGAGCACTGAAGAAGTACTTTGATGACTCTGTCTGCCTCATAAAGGGAATAGAAAGGGTGCAGGGAATCATGGTCCCAAGGGGAAATCCCCAGGAAGTAAAGAGCATTAGAGATATAGCTGAGAAGAATCTTCTCTTTATCAACAGGCAAAGAGGAGCAGGTACAAGGATCCTTCTGGATTACCTCTTAAAAACAGAGGATATCTCCTCTGAGGAAATAAATGGTTATGACAGGGAAGCTACTACCCACATGGCCTGTGGTATAGCTGTAAAAAACGGAGATGCCCAGGCAGCCCTGGGAATAAGAGCTGCTGCTGATATAAATGATCTGGACTTCATCCCCCTCTCCCACGAGGAGTATGATTTCCTTGTGAGGGTAGAGAATCTGGAGGATGTGAGGGTAGAGGAGTTCATCTCCTTCCTAAAGTCGGATTCCTTCAAGGGGAGGGTAGAGGCACTCCCTGGTTATCGTGTAAAAAACAGTGGAAATATTATTAAAAGCATAGTTTAACTCAAAAAAAAGTCAGGTTCTCCTGACTTTTTTTATTTTTTTCTAAAAAAACCTTTGACTTTATCCTCTTTCTATAGTATTATTACTCTTGTCTTCGAAAGAAGCAGTTAATGCCCCGTTCGTCCAGTGGTTAGGATACCAGATTTTCACTCTGTAGACAGGAGTTCAATTCTCCTACGGGGTACCACAAAACACATTGTCTTTGTTAAGATGAAGCGATTTCAACTTCCAAATACAATTGTTTCATTAAAGGAATAAAGCGATAAGCTTAAGCCACTAGAAAAGATTTTAATCTTTTCTAACTGACTAAATTTTCAATAATGATTTTACATCATTCGCCAGAAAATTTGTCAAGTTCTATGCGGGGGTGGCGG
>CAYSGC010000298.1:0-2695 GCA_964430145.1 uncultured Fusobacteriaceae bacterium
CTGTTCTCCCTGTCCACAAGCTTAGGAAGAGCCTCTACATAGGTGGAGCTCAGCTTAGCCAGCTTCCTGTACTCCAGTATATACTCGGCTATCTTCTCTCCCCTGTCTCTCAGGTACTCAAGAACATCTACATTTGTAGAGTATCCCGTCTTTGTCTTCTTTACTCCAGTTGTATCTATATTGAGCTTCATAAAAAGGATCTCTCCCAGCTGCTTAGGGGAGTTCAAATTAAACTCCTCCTCGGCTATCTCATAGATACTCTTCTTCAGCTCCTCCAACTTTACCTTGAGCTCCTCACCGAAGCTCTCAAAGTAGGCTGGATCTATTGCAATTCCCGTCATCTCCATTTCTGCAAGGATGGGCATAAGGGGCATCTCTATATCACGGTAGAGGCTTGTTAGCTCCTCCTCCTTGAGTCTCTCCTCCAGCTCCTCTGCCAGGTCGTAGACTCCTCTGCTTCTCTTTATGAGAAACTCTCCCATCCTCTCTATATCAATCTTTCCAGGTTCCTCCTTACCAAAGGTGTCCTTATAGCTCTCCAGCTCCTCTCCGGTTTCATTGTAGATAAGCTGGTCTACCTCCTCCTTTGTGTGAGCTGTGAGCAGGTAGTAGGCTATCATTGCATCGAAGGAGATATTTTTCACCTCATATCCTGCTTTGATTATATCCTTGAACTTATATGAGATAAACTCCACCTTCTCATGGACAAGAAACTCTTTCATAAGCTTCTTAGAGATATTATTAGCTCCTATATAGTCGTGGTGCAGTGGCACATAGTAGCAGCTCTTCTTCAGAGACACAGCCATACCTGCCTCCCCCATTATTACAGCTGCTCTTCCCTCTGATACAGATTTTTTAACCATCACATCGAACTGCTTCTCATCCCTTACGATGGTAGTAGTTTCTGGAGTCTCCTCTACTGCAGGAGCATCTGTTCCTCCTCCCATCATTCCAAAGAGGTTCAGCTGAGCCGAATGGTTTTCAGCAGGTGCAGAGGCCTTTGTTTCCTCTGCCTTCTCCTTCAGTCCCAGTTTTTTAATGAGCACTCTGAACTCCAGCTCCTTAAAGAGAGCGTAGAGCTTATCATTTTCTATCCCGTGGGACATTATGTCCAGGTGGTAGTCCAGAGGTACATCTACATCTATAGTAGCCAGGTCACGACTCAGGAAGGCCATCTCCCTGTCCTCCTCTATATTCTTTACAAGGCCCTTTCCGATTCCCGGAAGCTCCGCAAGCTTATCCAGGTTCTCGTAGATCCCCTCAAGGTTCCCGTACTTTTCAAGCATAGGTACAGCCTTCTTTACTCCTACTTTTCTTACCCCTGGAATACCGTCGCTGGCATCCCCGATAAGTCCGAAGAGGTCTGGGATATCAGCGGGCCCCACTCCAAGCTGCTCCTTAACATCCTCATCTGTGGACAGCACCTTGAATCTCGACTTCCCCTCTCCCTTCCCCAGAAGGGCGATATTTATATTTTCATCCAGCACCTGGGAGAGGTCCTTATCCCCGGTTATGATATAGACCTCCACTCCCTCCTCTGAAAGCTTCTTGGCAAGGGTTCCCAGCACGTCATCGGCCTCGTGACCCTCCACCTTATATTTTTCCACACCAAAACCGTCCAGGACCTCCTCGATCCTGGGAACCTGTGCTCTCAGGTCGTCTGGCATGGGTTTTCTTTCAGCCTTGTATCCCTCAAACTTCTCACTTCTCTTCAGGGTATTTCTCTTCACATCAAAAGCAGCACCTATATAATCTGGTTTAAATTCATCTATTACTGCAAGAAGGGTATTGGTAAAACCAAAAATAGCCCCTGTGGGCTCCCCCTTTGTTCTAAAGTTCATGTGAGCATAAAAAGCTCTGTACATAATTGCACTTACATCTAAAAGTACTGCTTTCTTCATGGATTTTCTCCTTTTTTCCATAATTTATCACCATATTATAGCACAGTAGTTTCAATGTCTTCAATGGTTTCATAGGTTTATTTTGATATTCAAAGAATGGCTAAACTTCCTATTCCCCCTGCCCTTTTCAGAGATCCCTTCATCCCCCTCACTCCCGTGGAAGTAACCCTCTCTTTAGCAAGCTGTGGGATCTGGTATTTCTTTGACTTCTCCCTGCTTCAGAGTTATAATCCAGATAAAGAGAAGACAATCTTTATAGGGGGGATTCTATGAAAGTTAAGTTTACAATGAATAGGGAAACTGTTATTGAAACTGAGGTTACCAGTATAAATATCGATGAAAATGGTTATGTGGATTTCTATACTCCAGACAACTGCTACTTTACCACCACCCAGGGAAGAAATCCTGAAGGGAGAGAAACAATCCTCTGGCTGGAAAAGTTTGAGGAGGAGGATGAGGAGGAAGCTGTGGATATGGCCGGACTTCCCCTTTCAGAGGTTTCCATCTATATTATGTTAGCTAAGGAGTGGATAGAGGTTCCCAAGGTAGATATATTCAAGGAACGGTAGAAGATTAAAAAACTCAAAAAGGGATGGAGCGATCCATTCCTTTTGTGTACTCTATTTCTGAAAATCTGTTTTTAGGACACTTGGCAGATAAAAAGTGTTTGACTTTTTGTCATTGCGGTGCTATAATAAGTTTTCTTTCCGGATGAAATTACTTTTTATCCTGAGAGACAAGGTAAGATTTTATCTTTAACAACCGGGGAAGACGTTCCCAGAGATTATGTTTTA
>CAYSGC010000299.1:0-2664 GCA_964430145.1 uncultured Fusobacteriaceae bacterium
CTACAGGTAAATCCTGCTGTACTTCTCCTTGAGATACTCTATAAAATACCTTGCATTTAACTCCTCACCGCTTATGTCTTCTATGATCTCCGTCGGCTTCTTTTCCTTACCCCACCTGTGGATATTTTCCCCCAGCCACTCCTTTATAACTGCTAGGTTTCTCTCCTCCAGACTCCTCTCTATATTTATCTCCTTCACCATTGTGTTGTAGATCTGGGCTGCATAGGCATTTCCCAGGGCATAGGAGGGGAAGTAGCCAAATAGTCCGCAGGACCAGTGAACATCCTGAAGCACTCCCTCACTGTCGGTTTCAGGTCTTATCCCCAGATACTCCTCCATCTTATCATTCCAGATTCCCGGCAGATCCTCTACCTCTATGCTTCCCTCTATGAGCATCTTCTCTATCTCATACCTCACCATTATATGAAGGGAGTAGGTGAGCTCATCTGCCTCCACCCTTATGAGACTTGCCTCGCTTTTATTTATTCCCCTGTAGAACTCCTCCAGCTCTACATCTTCAAGGGCGTCAAACCTGCTCCTTACCCCTTCGTATAGGGGTTTCCAGAAGGCCCTGCTCCTTCCCAGCATATTCTCATAGAACCTCGACTGGGATTCATGGATACCCATGGATGTCCCCGTCCCGAGGACTGTAGAGGCTATCTCCTCTCCTATTCCCTGCTCATAGAGACCGTGCCCCCCCTCGTGGATGGTTCCGAATACCGAAGAGGAGAAGCACCTCTCCTCATATCTGGTAGTAAGTCTCACATCGTTTCTGTCATAGTTAAGGGTGAAGGGATGGGCACTCTCAGAGATTATCCCCCTGTCAAAATCAAATCCTATGTATTCAGCCAGCTCCCTGGAGAGCTCCCTCTGCTGGGCAATCGGGTAGCTTCTCTCAAGGAAATCTCCCCTGAGCTCCCTTCCCTCCACAGCTATCCTCTTAAGGAAGGGTACCAGTTCACCTCTCAGATATCCAAAAAACTCATCCAGCTTCTCCACAGTCATCCCAGGTTCATAGTCATCTAACAGGGTGTTGTAGGGGTGTCCCTCCCATCCCCTGTATCCCACAAACTTCCTCTGAAACTCCACTATCTCTTTTAGAGTTCCCTCAAAGGTCTTAAAATCCGATTTTTCCCTGGCTTCAGCCCATATCCCCTGGGCTCTGGCTGTAAGCTCATTGTATCTGCTGTACTCCACAGCAGGGATCTTCTTTATCTTATCTATCTCCCTCTCCACTTCCTCCAGCATCCTTACCCTTACCGGTTCCAGTTCATCCTTACACTCATTTAAGGTATCCACTGCCTCTATAAGGGCAGATCCCGTTGCCAGCTCATAACTCTTTGAACTTAGGTATCCCACAACTCCAGACAGAAGCTCCACCCCCTTCTTAGGTGCCTGGGTTTCCAGATCCCAGTGGAGCGAGGTAATTGCTGTATCTACCATCCTCTTCTCCTCTATTATCTTCTCAAACTTCTCCATAGCCAGTTTCATCTCCATCTATTGTCCCTCCCCTGTTCATTCTTTCCTTAAATATTAGCACCTAATTCCCCCTCTTTCAACACTCCCATCCCATTTTAATCCTCACTTTTTCAAAATGTCCAGTTGAAAATTATCCCTCTATATGCTAACATTTAAATAATTATAATTTTAGGTGGATTACTATGTTGACGACTATTAAAAACAACTGGATACACTGGTGGTGCTAGAGAGGGACTCTATTGTTTAGATACAGTCCTTGTTTTAATGTGCAACTTCAGGGTGTATCTATGGATAATTTGAAACTTTACCGTAGATATAAGTATCTACGGTTTTTTTTATACAAGGGTGACAGGAATTCTAAGATCTATCAAATATAATTTTAACGAGAAATATCTATAGCGGAGGAGAAAAATATGAAAAGAAGTTTATCTGGAATACAGCCCAGCGGTATTCTGCATATCGGAAATTACTTTGGAGCTATTAAGCAGTTTGTTGAGAATCAGGATAAGTATGAAGGGTTCTACTTTGTTGTAGATTATCATGCCCTTACAAGTTTAAAGGATCCAAAAGCATTGAGAGAAAATACCTATAATGCTATCCTTGACTTCCTAGCACTTGGTTTGGACCCTAAAAAGTCCACAATCTTTGTTCAGTCAGATGTCCCTGAGCACACAGAGCTTATGTGGCTTCTCCTAAACGTTACCCCAGTGGGACTTTTGGAGAGGGGAGTTAGTTACAAGGATAAGGTAGCTAAGGGAATCAGCGCCAACGCCGGACTGCTTACATATCCTGTTCTTCAGGCTGCTGACATCCTGCTCTATGACACAAATATCGTTCCAGTGGGAAAGGACCAGAAGCAGCATATTGAATTTGCCAGAGATATCGCTATAAAATTTAATGAAACATATGGCGAGGTATTCACCCTTCCTGAGCCTCAAATCTTAGAAAGCGTTGCTGTTATCCCAGGTACAGATGGACAGAAGATGAGTAAATCATACAACAATACTATTCAGATGTTTGCAAGCAAGGGGCAGCTGAAAAAGCAAATCATGTCTATAGTTACAGATTCTACTCCTCTGGAGGAGCCTAAGAACCCTGAAAACAATGTTACGAAGATCTATGAGCTCTTCGCATCGGAGGAAGAGGTAGCTGCCATGAAGGAAAAGTTCGCTGCAGGCGGATACG
>CAYSGC010000300.1:0-2660 GCA_964430145.1 uncultured Fusobacteriaceae bacterium
GTTCATTTACCTGCAATATAGCCATTTATTTCTCCTATCTATTGACATTCTATTTCTCAACATTTATTATAACACAAGTTTAAGAGGTCTCCAACTTAATGAAATTACACCTTTTTAAATCCCATGAAAGGTTTTTTAGATTTAGAAGGGTATATACCTCTTAGAAGAATACCGACATATAAGGGGGGAATCTATGCGAAAACTTTTGATTGTAACCGCTTTGATACTCTGCTCCGTCCTGTCCCTTGGAAATACCATGATACAGGATAAGGAAGAGAGGCTAAAGGCTATAGAGGAGGAGATGAATCTCCTGAAGAAGAGGATGGAAACCTTGGAAAATATAAAGATGAAGATCGATGTGGAGGATCCCATCGGTTCCATGACAGCTTCAGAGAAAAGGCCTAAGATCGGTCTTGTACTGAGCGGGGGAGGAGCCAAGGGAGCTGCCCACATAGGAGTGCTCAAGGTCCTGGAGGAGCACAATGTCCCCATCGACTATATCACCGGAACAAGCATCGGAAGTATAGTGGGAGCCCTCTACGCTTCCGGATACTCCATAGAAGAGATGGAGGAGATAGTCCTTACCCTGGACTGGAATGGTCTCTTTAAGGACGATCCCCAAAGGGAGTATCAGAGCCTGGAGGAAAAGGTGGAGCTGGAGAAGTACTTCCTCTCCCTGGAGATAGATAAAAACTACAACCTCAAGTTCCCCAAGGGAGTTCTTAGAGGGGAAGCCATGTACCTCACTCTAAAGGAGCTGCTGTGGAGGGCTGAGGGGATAGATGACTTCGATGACCTTCCCATCCCATACAGGGCTGTGGCTACGGACCTTCAGACTGGTAAAGCTGTAAGCATCTCAGAGGGAGATCTGGCCCTGGCCGCCTTTAAGAGTATGGCTATCCCCACAGCCCTTGATCCCGTTAGGGATGGGGAAAACTTCTATGTGGACGGGGGGCTTGCCAGAAACCTTCCAGTCCAGGATGTTATAGAGATGGGAGCAGACATAGTTATAGCTGTGGATATTGCAGCGGACAATGTGGAGATCACAGAGGACAGCAATATCATAGAGGTAATCAACCGGATGTCCACCTACAAGGGGATGGAAAACACCGTGTACCAGAAGAAGCTGGCAGACATCCTCATAGTTCCCGATGTTAAGAGTCATCCCACTGTGGACTTCTCCAACCTGGAGGGATTAGTCTTGGAGGGAGAGGTAGCTGCAAGGAAGGTGGAGTATGCCCTCTCAAAATTGAGCTACCCCGAGGAGATTAGGGACAGGAGTGGCCTCCCCCAGGATAGAAAAGTAATCATCAACAACATTGTTCTGGAAAATGCCAGCATTCTCACGGAGCAGCAGGCAAACTTCCTAAAGCCTAAGGGAGAAGGGGAAAAGGGAGAGCTATCCAAGGATGACCTTAACCTCTGGATGCAGAGATTATATGCCCTGAACTATGTGGATAGGATCTTCTACAGGGTAGAGGATGACACTATCTACCTGGATGTCAATGAAAATAATGCCGCCCAGTTAAGAGCGGGACTCAACTACAACAGCGACACCGGGGTAACCCTGGGGCTTCTGGGATATATCTCAAACTTTGGAGGTACTCAAACTAATACTGCAGTAAGTATCGAAGCATCAGAGTATCCTTCTATTACATTCAAGAGGTTTGCAAGCTACTCCTTTGGAGGACTGAAGCTTCTGGGAGTAGGTCAGATCGGTATCGACTACAACCCTCTCCACATCTACGACAAGGACGATAAGATCAGCGAACTGGAGAGCAGAAGTATCTTTGCTTCCCTGTCCCTGGGAACCATCTTCTGGGAAAAGTATGTTGTGGGTATAAGCTTAGAGTATAAGGATGTGAAGAACTCCTACAGGGAGGGGGACAGGATTTTCAATCCCCTCTTAACTCACGAAGACTACTTCTCTCCAAGTATATTTATGCTTTTCGACAACCGTAACAAGGCCTACTTCCCTACAAGGGGAGTCTATGGGGTTACTTCGGTATTTTCCGGAAACAGTCCAGACGGAGATAATGTAGATTACAGGGGAGGACTCTATGAGGTAGAGGGATACATCCCTGCCACTGAAAGGTTGACTTTGAGGATTGCTTCCAGCGGTGGTAAGATAAGTGGAGACTCTATACCGGGACAGGAGTACTTCAAGCTAGGTGGCCTCAGAAATAATGTTAACAAAAATTACTACTCCTTCTATGGAATGAATACCATGAGGGAGTATGCAGATGAATTTGTCATGGCCTCTGGCAGCTTACAGTACAGGGTAAAGGAAAATTTATACTTGATCGGAAGGTACAATGCCGTGACCTACACTACCAATATACTCGATACAAGATCTGAAAGGGATCTCGGAGATGACTTTGTCTATGGTTACGGAGGCGGAATAGGATGGGATACCATAATAGGTCCTATGGAGTTTATTGTAACCAATGATGTTAATTCCAGCGACTACATTATCAACGCCTTCCTGGGTTATGAATTCTAAGATAGAGGGTCAAATAAAATAACGTGCCGTTGCATTCTGACAATCAACTGGAACACTAATTGATTCAAGGAAATATCTTATAAATTCTATGCTTTCCTTAATAATAAAAAGTAGCCGCTTAATCGCGGCTTTTTTTGTTCCTAAAAATTTAATATCA
>CAYSGC010000301.1:0-2653 GCA_964430145.1 uncultured Fusobacteriaceae bacterium
TGATACCCATTGTTAAACCGATGATAATTCTCTTAACCAGACTTAGCTGATTCCATTTGCTTAATAAACCTCTCATAACTTTCTCACCTCATGATAATAGTTTTCTTGAAATCTTCAGAAACTGAAGTTTCAAAATTCTTTAAAAACTGCTTTTAAATATATAACCCTCCCTTTGAATAATTGCCTTATTCAAGTATATATTAGCACAACTTTTGTTTTATTTGAAGTTAAAATGTAAGATTTAAGTTTTTTTGGTTCAGATAGAATACAAATATATACATTTAGAGGTTAAGAGTACAAAAATTTAGAACTTTTTTTTATAAAAAAATCTTTTTTTTTATAAAATATTGAAATTATACCCTCGATTTAATCCATTATTGTGGTTTATTTTTCTCTTTTTTGCAGTTCTCATCTTTAAGACAAACATGATATTTTTTAGAACAATTCTAAAGTTTTTTGAATTTTTAAAAAAAGATTCCATCTCCTTCTTCCTTTTAACCCCTCTTGGAAGCAGTTTCATTTCTTGTCTTGATATAATAAACGAAGTAGAAATAGTGAGTAGTGTAATATGACTAGCTCCTCCCAGACTTTTTATCATTTTAAAGATCTTTTTACTAACTAAATATTCAGAAATTATTTATAGAGATATTCTTTTGATATAAAAGTGTCCGAAGTAGTCGATGCATCTTTGTACTTCTAGCTTTTCTAGACCGTACAACAGCTTGAGTTTATCATAACGTTTTACACAATTCTTTTCCCACAGAGTTATGATTGTAGCTATCAAATGTCGAATATTAATAATTCACATTAGAGACATTACGCAGGACTAGATCTTCTTTGGGCACTTTCTTGCATCATGGTAAGAAAGTGCCTCGCTCTCCAAAGAGAGTGAAACAGTATTTATTTTAAACTTACCTCTATAGCTTTTATCATTCTATTCTAAAGAAAAAAGGAGCCAGACATATAATCTGGCTCCTTTAATTAATATTATATTTAATGTTTATTTAGAAAATAAAACCCTACCTATATAACCTTTGTCGTCCACTCCTCTACATCCCAGATCTCTGTAGCTACATCCATATAGAAGTCCGGCTCGTGGCTTACCATTACCACCGTTCCCTGAAACTCCCTTACAGCCCTCTTGAGCTCGTCCTTGGCGTCTATATCCAGGTGGTTTGTAGGCTCATCCAGTACAAGTACATTTATCTCCCTGTTCATTATCTTCGCCAGTCTCACCTTGGCATTTTCCCCTCCAGAAAGCACCTTCATCTTACTTGTAATGTGGTCTGTAGTCAGACCGCATCTCGCCAGAGCCGCTCTGGCCTCAGCATTGGTAAGGCTCGGAAACTCATCCCAAAACTCATCCAGGGCAGTCTTGTTGCTGCTCTCCTCCTCCTGTTTAAAGTATCCTACCTCTACAAACTGTCCCTGTTCAACCTCTCCGGAGATAGGCTCTATCCTTCCAAGGATGGTATTCAGCAGGGTCGATTTTCCCAGTCCGTTAACTCCCCTTATGGCAATCTTCTGGTTACGCTCGATGGAGAAGTTAAGTGGTTTTGTAAGAGGCTCATCATAACCTATTACAAGATCCGTTACCCCTACTATCTCCCTGGAGGGAGTTCTTGCTGTGTTAAATCCAAAGATTGGCTTTGGTTTTTCCTTGGCTATCTCGATAACCTCCATACGGTCCAGCTTTCTCTGTCTGTCCTTGGCCATATTTGTTGTTGCCACACGGGCTTTATTCTTGGCGATAAACTTCTCCAGATGAGCTATCTCCTTCTGCTGCTTTTTATAGGCCTGCTCTATCTGCCTCTTCTTCAGCTCATACATCTCCCTGAACTGATAGTAGTCCCCTGTATACCTTGTAAGCACTGCTTTTTCAACGTGATATATCACATTGGTAACCTCATTCAGGAATGGTATATCGTGGGATACCAGGATGAAGGCGTTCTCATAGTTCTTCAGGAAGTTCTTCAGCCAGTTAATATGATCCTCATCCAGGAAGTTTGTCGGCTCATCCAGGATAAGTATCATTGGATTCTCAAGAAGTACCTTAGCCAGTAAGATCTTGGCTCTCTGACCTCCGGAAAGGTCGGCTACATCCCTTTCAAGCCCTATATCCATAAGCCCCAGTCCGGCTGCATACTCCTCTATCTTGGAATCCAGGTTATAGAAGTCGGAACTCTCCAGAATACTCTGGATCTCCCCTACCTCCTCCAGAATGGCATCCATCTCCTCTGGAGTACAGTCCCCCATCTTCTCATAGAGCTCCATGGTCTTCTGCTCCAGCTCAAACATGTGGGCGAAGGCTGATTTCAGTATATCCCTTATGGTCTTTCCCTTCTCCAGGGTACTGTACTGGTCCAGGTATCCCGTTGTTATGTGGTTGCACCACTCCACCTTTCCCTCATCGGGCATCAGCTTTCCAGTTATGATATTCAAGAAGGTAGACTTCCCCTCACCGTTGGCTCCCACAAGTCCCACGTGCTCCCCCTTGAGGAGACGGAAGGAGGCATCCTCCAGGATCACCCTGGAACCAAATCCATGACTTACATTGCTTACATTTAAAATACTCATAAAATTTAACTCCTGTATATAATCTTTTTTTTATTTATTTCAATAAATCCTAAGGTAAATTTTATCACGAAATGCA
>CAYSGC010000302.1:0-2643 GCA_964430145.1 uncultured Fusobacteriaceae bacterium
TCTCAAGATTTCTAGGATTTTCCAGTATTGCATTGTTTTCATCCAGTGTTATGAGACCTGTTCTCTCCAGCAGCTTCAGAGCCCTTATCTTATTACTTTCATCATTGGGAATAGCAACCCTTCCCTCGATGGCCTTTATGCTCTTCACCCTGTTGGAGTAAACACCCATCCTTTCAAAGTGAATCCTTCCTACAGATACCAGTTTGGTTCTCTTTTCAATGTTGAAGACATCCAAGAAATCCTTGTGCTGAAAATAGTTGACGTCTATCCTTCCCTCCTCTAAATCAAAGTTTGGCTGATCATAGTCGGAATACTCCACTATGTCTATCTTAAACCCCTCATTTTTGAAGGTTTCCTGTATAAACTTAAGTATTTCTCCCTGAGGAACAGGTGTAACCCCCACCCTTAGGGTCTTTTCTTTTTTATCTTTTCCAAAAAATGCAAAGGATGCGCTGGAAAAAATAAGAAACACCATTAAACTTATAATACTTTTCTTCACCAAATCTATTCACCTCTTAAGGGATTATATCACATTCTCCCTTCCAGTTTAAGAGTTAAGAGTATTTTCCAACTAAATTCTTTCTGCTATCTGCTGGAAGTAGAATGTCACAAACCTTCTTCCCATCTTCTTCAGTTTGGCAATATCCTTGTCATATGAAGTTATAAGCTCTCCTATACCTATTAGGTATAGTCTGCATATAAACCTTATAAACTCCAGATCTTCCTCTTCTATATTTGGATTATTTTCTCTTACATTGGTCGTTATCTTATCCTGGAAGTAGTTTCCAAGTTCCCTCTGTACATTTTCATACTTTGTTCCTACGTTTCTGTGTAAAAGAATATAAGTTTTGTCGTAGTTAGCTGTATAGATATCTATTAGTTTATTGAAAAAGAATAAGCTTCTGCCCTCTACTGTATGCTCATCCTTTTCCATGCCCCTTCTAAATAGATCCTTCAGCTCCTCATATACATCTGCTACTATACTATTAAAGAGTGTTTCCTTATTTTGATAGTATCTGTAGAGATTCCCGATTGGAATTCCAGATGAATTTGAGATCTTTCTCATTGTAGCATTCTTGTAGCCGCTGTTCTTAAACTCCTTTATAGCAGCCTTAAGTATCTTCTTCCTAACCTCTTCCTTTTTTACTTGCATAACTCCCCCTCAAAAAAGAATTTTCATTATCTTTAGATTATCATTACAGGTTCCAATTGTCAACTATTAACTGTATTTATCCTTTATCGTTTTTTTATTCACATTTAAAATTATTCCAAGGGATACAAATACCGTAAGTGTTGAACTTCCCCCATAACTGAAGATTGGGAGCGGCAGCCCGGTTACAGGCATCAAGCCCGTAGCTACATAGAGATTCATCAGCATCTGGGTAAAGATTAGCCCTATTAACCCCACTACCAGATACTTACCAAAGTAGTCTTTGGCCATTGTAGCTGTATTTATACCTATCTTCAATATAAATAGAAATATGAGGATTACAGAGAGCATCATCATAAATCCCCACTCCTCTGCTAGTGATGAGGAGATAAAGTCCGTATGGATCTCTGGAAGGTAGTTGTACTTCTGGATGCCGTTTCCATATCCCCTTCCTACAATTCCTCCATTTCCCATGGCAATTAGGGATTGTATTACCTGATATCCTACCCCCATATCCCTTTCATTCCCCTTAAGGAGTATGTTTACATAGCTGGTAATCCTCTGCATCCTGTACCCTCCATCTATATCTCCGAAGTAAAAGAGGGATATTACTCCAGCAAAGAGAGTAGGTGCCAGGGCCAATACTCCCACAATAAGCTTTTTACTTATGGGAGATACCAGCAGCATACAGGCTGTTATTGCCAGATAGTGTATCGTTGTTCCCAGATCTCCCTGAAGAAATACAAGGAGACAAAATATAAATACCACTGGAGCCAGAGCTATAAATATCCCCAGAGTTTTAAGCTTCTTTCTGTAGGATACCTCTAAGAAATGAGCCAGAATAATCACATAGGCCACCTTGAAGAACTCCGATGGCTGAAGGGTAAAAGGACCTACCCTTACCCACCCTATCGCTCCGTTTATATGTGGAACTAAACTAGGCATAACCTTTGATCCGATAAGTATCCCTATTAAAATTGTTACAGAGACTATAAATAATGAGTTCCTTACCTTCTTTCTCTGATAGAAGTCATAGGGAATACACATAGTTGTAAGAAGGGCTCCCGCCCCTACACTTAGCCAGATAATGTGCTTTAAAGGGTCTCCCATGGATAAAAATATATCCTTTCCAGATGTAACTACCCTGTAAAAGGTAGTACTGATCATATTGGCTATACTGAATATCATCAATATAAAAACCGAGCACAGTACACCACCCCTTTGGAGCTTTCCTCCCCTCTGTATCCGGTCATAATCTAATTTATTTTCTATAGATAGCTTTTCATAGTATATGCTTTGTTTTTCTACTTTCACTCCATCACCACCATTTATAGTTTACTCACAACAATTATAGCACAACTTTAATCTATAACTAAAAAAGACCCTTTAAAATTCATAAAAGTTTTAAATAGGCCTTATATATTTATATCTTTAATTTTTCCAAAAAATAAAAATGGCGCTTCCAGCTGGGCTCGAACCAGCGACAACGCGAT
>CAYSGC010000303.1:0-2638 GCA_964430145.1 uncultured Fusobacteriaceae bacterium
TTCAAATTTTTTTAAATAATTAAAAGTGTAATATATGTTACCGATTTTTATCTCTATTAACTCTATAATTTCCATATATTAAAAGTTCAGAGGGAAGATCTTAAAAGGAGCAGTATGAAGTCTCCTCACTTTAAAGGAACTCTGATTTAATGATTTAAATATTTAAAAGTTAAGCAGGTTAGATTTTATTATAACTAATATGGAACAGAAAGGATTTTTATAATGAAGAGAAATTTTTATGAATCTATTAATAAGTACTATGATAATATTTTTCCATTAAATGAAAAGCAGGTTGAATTTGTTAAAGGTGAATTTGATAATAAGCTTTCAAAGCTAATTGAAATAGGCTGTGCAAATGGAAAGCTGACAGCTGCACTATCTGAATACAATATTATGGGAGCTGACTTAGAGAGAAGTTTTATTGATGAGGCCAGGAATCGATACAGTAACATTAAATTTAAAGAATTAAATATGCTGAATATTCAGTCATTAAATGAAAAGTTTGACGGGGTTATTACATTTGGAAATACATTGGTACACTTATCAAAAGAAGATATTATGAGTTTTATTAGGAGGGCTTATGAAGTTTTAAACCAAGGTGGAAGGTTATTGATCCAGATTTTAAACTATGATTATATTTTAGATAATGAAGTCTTTAACCTTCCCATAATTGACAATGAATTTATTACCTTTGAGAGGAGCTATGAAATAAAGGATGAGTTTTTATTTCATACAAGGCTGACCATAAAATCATCAGATGAAGTAATAGAAAACAGGATAGTACTGACACCTATTAGAAAGGACGTGCTGGTTAATTATTTAAAGGAAGCAGGGTTTAAAAATATTAATGTTTACAGTTCTTTTACTAAAAAAGCCTACAGCTATAAAGATTTACCTCTAATTATAAGCTGTACTAAATAAATCACCCGTACCAAAACTAATTATATGGGTAAGCAGTCCCCGGTCATTGGATCAACTATATTGATTGGTAAGTTTTAAATATATACTTTAATCTAGGCCTAAGTGTTTTTACACCTGGGCTTTTTTTATCTCGTCCGATACATAGATAGGCTATCTCTCAGATATCTATCTGTATTTCTCAGGCTAAAACCCTAGATCTGTATGAATAAGATCCAGCCTGAACATACAAAAAGACCTCCATTTGGAGGCCTTAATATACCGAAAATCACATAAAGGTTTTCATTTTAAGATAGAGATAATAGAAGAAACCTTCACAGGCATTATTATTTTGCTTTTCTGGCAAAATGATTTCAACTATAGTAATTGGATAAATAATCTGATAAAGGAAGGTCTTTTATATGGTTTCCTTGATCTTTTTTATAAGCTCATATTTCAGATTAATCAGCGGTATGGAAAGATTTACCTTATAGGTATGAGGATTTTCCAATCTTTTTCTTTCTATGGAAATTTTCTCCAGACTTTTCAAATAATATTCTCTGGATAGATCTGCGTCCAACAGCTCCCTGTAATCCTCCATTATTTTTCCATCTTGAACATATTTCCTTGTGAGTAATTTAATGGAGTACTCCCCACTCTTTAGCTTACTTGATTTAAATTCATACTTTTCATCTCTAATTAGAATATCCTCATTATTAATTAATTTTTTCTTGTCTTCGTCGGAACGTACAAGGGTAATCAGATCTGCGTAAGCTATCCCATCAGCATCATAAATTCTGTAAACCTCCTTAAAGCCGGGATTGGATATCTTTATCACATCTTCAGATAGTTTCATTACAGGGTTTTTATCCACTTCAACAATCTTATAAACCCCGCCAAAACAAGGATTAGATTTACTGACACCTATTGCGTCACCAACACCAAAGTAGTCAACCTCTGCCCCCTGGACCTTCAGGGACTTAATCACGTTTTCATCGATGGAGCTGGTTAAAAATATCTTAGCCTTAAAAAGACCTGCTTCATTGAGGGCTTTTCTGCATTTTTTTGAAAAATATGCCAGATCCCCTGAATCAATTCTTATTCCGTATAGCCCATCATAGGAATCGTCGATCCCGGCATCCTTAAATGCTTTAACTGCATTTTTTATTCCTATCTCCAGAGTATCAAAGGTATCGATCAATAAAATTAAGGTGTTGTTTTTTCTGGTTTCTCTGTGTCTGATAAAGGCATCAAAAGCCTCTTTTTCAGCTTCTCTTCCCAATCCGAATGCCTGTACATATGAGTGTGCCATGGTCCCCACACTTGAAATTCCGTAGGTATATTCTGTAACTAAATTGGAATGACTTGAGCATCCCCCTATATAGGCGGCTTTATTCCCTGATACGGCACTGTCAAACCCGTGAGCTCTTCTGCTCCCAAAGGAGGAAACAGGAACCGGGCTAGCTGCTCTGGTTACCATGGATGCCTTTGTAGCTACGGCCAGGTTCATATTCATGATGTTGAGTATGGGGGTTTCAAGTATTTTTGCCTGAATTAACGGTGCTTTAACCGTTACTACGGGTTCATTGGGATAAACTATCTCACCGTCTCTCATGGCGTATATCTCTCCTGTAAATTTAAGTTTCACCAAAAATTCCAAGAGCTCCTCTTCCTCTATTATCTCTGAAAAATATCTTCGCTTCTCCTCTTCAGGGGTTGTATTCAGTATTTCCACAAGGGA
>CAYSGC010000304.1:0-2622 GCA_964430145.1 uncultured Fusobacteriaceae bacterium
ACTACATATTTGTCCCTCTCAACATTGGAGATATCAGCAGAACTCCAACGATGCTCGCTGTTCACTCTGATATCCAAGCTATCAGCAATCCTTTCGATGATCTGCATTATTTCATTTGATTTCTCAGTAGCCGTAAGGGCAGGTCTCTTTAAACCTCCCTCTAGGTGGAAATCAATGGTTTTCTTGTACCTGCTTACCGGTATCATACTTCTGATCTTTTTATCGTATTTTTTAAAGAGTTCCTCGTTATTAAACCTTACACTTAACTCCAGGTCTCCGTGGGCAAAGGGTTCGGTGATGTTGGAACAAAGTTTAAGCTCCCTAGGAGAGATGATGATACCCTCCTCCTCATTGGAGAGGCTGCTCCAGTCTGAGACCAGCTTGGAAAAAGCGGAAACAGCTTTGGATACATCTTCGGATCCCTTATCTTCTCTCAGGTTCATATGGCAGGAGTAGACAGCTGCTCCTGATCTGCTGGTAACCATGCCACCGTCAGGGAACCCCCCATGAAGTCCGAACACATACTTAGCCTTTCTTGATTTCTCCTTGATGATCTTTTTGGAGAAACTTCCCTGAAGGGTATCGTCGGTTGTAAGAAGGACACCTATCTTCAGTTTTTTCAGAACTCTCAAATATCTGAGGCTTTGAAGGGACTGGAGCATCATTACAATTCCACCCTTGTGCTCCCAGACACCAGTTCCGTAGATCTTATGCTCGGATTTTTGAAAGTATTTTTGATTTTTCAGCTTTACATTGTTATCGAGGTTTCCTACCAGAAGGTAATCATATTCACCATCATCGCTGTTGGAGAAGAAGAGGACATTACCTACTTCGCTCTGAGGGAAGCTCTCATAGTTAAATCCCATATTGTTAAATCTTTTCTTTATGGTGTTCCCAAGCCTGTTGACTCCCTCTATATTCTTATAGTAGGTATTTATGTCTATTACCTCTTCCAGGAGCTTTTCAGTCTGGTCCATCCTGCTTCTGAGGAAGCTTCTTACCCTTGTTGGAAGAGGAACTTTTTTGCTGTTGCTTTTTAGGTTTAGTCCTATATTTTCTTTGGCAAAGTATCTAAAGGAAGCCACATCCAGCATCTTATTCACAAGGGATTCAAAGTCATAACCTGCAGCTTTAGCAGCAGTAACATAGGAACCACCGGCTCCCAGACTGGCCATGGAGTTAACCTCAAGGATATAGATATTGTTGTTTTCATCCAGTCTTATATCTACTCTGGAGAAATCTCTTAATCCCAGAGTTTTAAACACCTTGATGCTCAGATCCTGCATCTTCTTAGCCAGCTCCTCGTCTATAGGGGCTGGGCATATCTTGGCTTTTGGTTTGAACTTCTTATCATCCACCGTCTGAATAGCATCTGGGTCTCCCTCAAGGTCGATTTCAAGAACGGGAAGTACCTCTACTGGAGAGTTTCCTATGAGTCCCACTGCAAACTCCCTACCTCTGATAAACTTCTCCACAAGGGCCTGCTGCTTAAACTCATCCACTATAAAGTCCACAGCCTCCCTCAGCTCCTCAATATTATAAACAACCCTTAGGCCAAAGGAGACACTCTCCATCTTGGGTTTAACAATTACAGGAAAATCAACATCGGTCATATCTTCATCTGAAGAGGAAAATACCCAGAAATCAGGTGTAGGGATGGAGTTTTTCTGTAAGATGATTTTTGTAATTATTTTATCCAAGGCTATGGCGTGACCCGCTGGCGAGGATCCTACATAGGGTATTCCCAGCATCTCAAGCATGGCTGGGATATGGGTATACCTGCTCTCCCCCTGTATACCGTAGGCCATATTAAACACAATTCCAAATTTTTCTCCGTCCTGTGTTTTTGGGAAAAACTCCCTTATATTGTCGATGACATGCATATCACCGTCAATAATCTCCACATTGTGACCTCCCTTCTCAAGGGCATCGGCTACACGTTTAACAACAAGGGGGTTATATATCTCCTTGTTCTGCATTCCAAAGACATTTATTACATTGCTAAAATCCTTGTTATAGATTATTGCTACTCTCATCTCTTCCTCCAATATTTTATAGGTCAAAACCGCAAATTCTTAAAAAATTCTTCATTATTAAAAGGCCATCCTTCCCTGAAACTTCAGGGTGTGACTGAAAACCGTAGATTGGTTTATCTATGTGTTTTAGTATCTCATTCTCGCAGATATCTGATTCTCCCAACCGGATAAAGTTCTTGGGAAGATCAGCAATATAGTAGCTGTGTCTTCTTGTGAAGTATACCTCAGATTTTTCGAGGCCTTTAAAGATGGGATCCTCCGGCTTAATTATAGATATCTTTTCTCTCCTTCTCTGAGGTTCATTTAATTTTTTGATCCTGGCCATATTGGCTGCAGCGATTATTTCATGTCCCAGGCAAATTCCAAGGATGGGGACATCAAAGTTTATAAGGGCCACAAAGTTTGTTGTAAGATTTAGCGGTTCATAGGGGCTTCCCTTCCCGCCAGAAAGGATAATTCCCTTTATCTCTGTTTTGGTTGACAGATTAAGGGGCTGATTGTGGTCAAAAAAGATATAGTCAAAATCCTGCTCAGATAAAAAGTTTCTTTTAAAACTTTTGATAAAGCTGCTTTGATTATCTATAAT
>CAYSGC010000305.1:0-2594 GCA_964430145.1 uncultured Fusobacteriaceae bacterium
GAGCTCCCACTAATGGCTAGGAATCTAATTTACACGTAATTTGGGAAAGACCCTAATTTTTCATCATTCCCATATCTGTCTAGTTCCCACTTCTCCAGCGTTTCCATTTTTTCAATAAAGGTTTTTTTATTAGTTTTAAATTTAGTAAATATACTCATAGTCTAAGAATACCATACTACTTTAAAAATTAAAAAGCTTAGATAAAATTCCATTCTTTCATCTGGCTTGATTTTTTATTCTTGCTATTTATTATTTACACTCAAATTAACTTTAGGAAATAACATTCTTTTTTAATTTATTTAATGTTTCGTCTTTAATTTTGAAATCTAATATTATTCTCATTTTTTCATTGAAATCTTGCAGACTTTTGCTTAACTCTTTTACTTCGCTTGCTTCATAATAATCTTTAGAGTTCTCTCTTAAACTTTCTCTAATGTCTTTAACCATAATTTTAGTTTCATTTTTTAGATTAATAAATGAAGAGCCATTTTCTAAAAATTCTCTTTCTAATAACCCCTTTTCAATAAGTCCATTAATCTTATTATGAAGTGATTTTACGTCAATTGGAAGTGCTTTATTTATTTCATAAAAAGTTAAATTTTCAAAGTCTCTTAAAGCTAATAAAATAAAGTAATCAAATGAGTTTATGCTCATGCTTTTTGGTAAAGAATGCTTTAAAAATTCATTCATGTACTTGTATGCTAAAAAAAGCTCTATCCAAAAACTCATCCTTTCATTATCATTCATAAACTAATCTCCTATTTATAATTATTTTTCCAAAGTTTTAGAAAATATTTAAGTGTATCTTTGAATAACAATAGCTTACCTTTATTAGTTGTTTTTAGCAATTGTTAATAACAATCATTTTAAAGATCAAAAACATTAAATATTAACATTCACCATACTATTAAGCTTTTAAAATACAAATAAACTAGCTTCTTATAGACGTTGGTACATTATAGTTTCAGTAAAAAGGTTATTTAAAATAAAAATTGTTATTGAATTAAACATACTATTGTGGTTGTTTTGAACAATTGTATGTTTAGTATTTTATTTTCTATAATAGCTTAAAAATAAATGTATTATAGAAATTATGTGTGCTAATAACATATTTTGATATCAGGAGGAAGCCATGAAAAAATTGATTGAAGTATTTTCAAAACTTAATGATTATATTTTTCTAGGGATTTTGTATATTGATAGTTTTTTTGATCCATAAAAGCCTCTACTTTTAGTAATCTAGGTGCTGTTTAATTTTTTTTTTAATTCTTTGCATTGTATTATCAATTGTTTTAGATTTTCTTCCTGTTTTATCAGCAATTTCTTTATAGCTAAACCCTAAAATCATATAACTAAAAACCTCTCTCTCCATTTTACTAAGATTAGTCTCAAGGTTTTTTTTTAGATAAGTAAGCCTTTCTTTTCCAAGACATATTGCTTCAGGAGTGTTATGTCTAGAAAAATTAAGACTTATTGTTTCCCCTTCTCTGTAAAATTCTGTAGTTCTCCTATTAATTTCATTCTTAGAGCTACTTGAACGCTGGATAGCTGTAATAAGCTGCCTATTTATACACAGAGAGGCAAATGTTTCAAACGACGCTTTTCTTTTCGTATCATAAAACTTCACTGCCTTAAAAAGTCCTATTGAACCTTCCTGAATAAGATCGTCTCTATCACCATCATGCAAATAATACTTTCCCATTTTAATAAATATAATTCTCTTATATTTTTCATAAATTTTTAAGAATGCCTCCTCATCTCCAATTTTGGCCCTTTCTATTAAATCCGTTTCCATTATAGTAACTCTCCTCCAATTTAGTTTTTAGTCGATAGGTCAATTTTTTCTAGTATTGTAATCATATTAGCTTTCTAAGAACTGTTATAACAATCGTTAAAAACGACTATATTTCAGTGAAAGATATCAAAACAACATTTTAAGAGAACGTTTGATAAAATTTTATGTCAATATATTCTAGTTGTTTATGAATAAAAGAAACCTTCTAAAACCTTAAATTTAACTTAAATTAAGCACAGTTAAGTTTCGAAATTTATTAACTATTGAATTTAACCTTTATTTTATAGATTTTATAAAATGATCAAAGAAAACAAAAAAATAAATTGATTGTAAAAAACAATTATTTGTAAACGACAATGGTTGTAACATTAATTATTACCTTGGGGAAGGTATATGAAGGAAATTTCTGTGTTATAAGAGTTGGTAAACATAAATTAAAATAAGATTTGAAAGGGAGTTGTGTTTGTGAAGCATAGTTTATGGGTTGAAATAACCTTAGCAGATAAATATATAAAATTTTTTTTAAAAAACGGTATTCTCAACAGGTTGGGCTTAACTTCTTCTGAATATTTTGTTCTCCAGTTATTAATTGAGATCGAAAAAAATGTATCATTTTATGAATTAAAAAAAATAATTCCTTTAGAGCCAAAACAACTGCACTTGGTCATAAAAAAGTTAGTAGAAAAAAAATATCTTTATAGAAAGTTTACAAAAAATTCTTCAGAAATTTGGGTCCCTATCAGATCGAAAGATTTAATTTTAAAAACAATGAATGAGAATCATCAATTATTATTTCAGC
>CAYSGC010000306.1:0-2582 GCA_964430145.1 uncultured Fusobacteriaceae bacterium
AGATATAACTTTAAAGGGAGCAGAGAGAGAGTAAGAAAGCTGACTGTTATGAATGCTTTATTTAAATTATTGAAAATTTTAGATACGAGGGGGAAGATTTAATGTCTTTAGGGGAAAGAATCAAAAAAAACAGAAATGAAAAAGGTCTGTCGCTGAGAGATCTGGCATCGAAGGTGGATCTGTCTGCGAGCTTTTTATCCCAGATCGAGCAGGGGAAGGCATCACCATCAATTGAAAATCTAAAGAAGATAGCTAACTGCCTGGATGTAAGGGTAAGCTACCTGATAGAGGACGATGAGATAAAGAAGAATACCGATGTAATGAGAAAAAATGAGAGACATGCAATAGAGAGTATCGACTCAAACACAAAGATCTCACTGCTGACATCCTCTAATATCGAAAAGAACATGGAACCAATCCTATATGAGATAGCTCCAGGGGGAGAGAGCGGAAGAGATTACTATACCCACCCAGGAGAGGAGTTTATCTTCATCCTAGAGGGAACTCTGGATATCCACATAAATGACGTTGTTCACACTCTAGAGGAGGGGGACAGCCTATACTTTAAGTCCACTCAGAAGCACAGATTCAAGAACAATGGAGACAAGCTTGCAAGAGCTGTATGGGTGGTAACTCCGCCAACATTCTAATGGGAGGACACAGGATGATAGAAAGAGCTAAAAGGGTAAGGATGGTAGTGCTGGATGTAGACGGAACCCTTACCGACGGAAAGCTGTATATAGATAACAACGGCCTTGAAAGCAAAGCCTTTAATGTAAAGGACGGAATGTCCATAGCCCAGGGAGGAAAGCAGGGTCTCCTCTTTGCCATAATAACAGGTAAAGAGTCCAAGATAGTGGAGAAGAGGGCTGCTGAACTGGGGATAACTGAGATCCACCAAAAGATTTCCAACAAGATAGAGGTACTGGATAAGATACTCATGAAGTATGAGCTGGGATATGACCAGGTAGCTTATATGGGAGACGATATAAATGATATACCAGCTATGCTTAAGGCGGGATTCAACGGGGTGCCCTATGATGCCTGTCCAGACATAGTATCCCTAGCTCACTTTAAGTCTACTAAAAACGGAGGAGACGGAGCAGTGAGGGAGTTCGTGGAGTTTATCATGAGAAGCCAGGGAAGCTGGGAGAAGGTACTGGAGGAATATAGAAATAAAAGGTAGTACAAACGGAGGAAAAGATGAAGATAGAAGTAAAGGTCTTGAATGTAACAAGATTGACTAAGCTGCTTATCGCTGCCAGCAGGTGGCTGTCTAAGTATGCAGACGTACTGAATGACTTGAATGTATACCCGGTACCAGATGGTGATA
This sequence comes from uncultured Fusobacteriaceae bacterium, assembly GCA_964430145.1. Classification (GTDB taxonomy): domain Bacteria; phylum Fusobacteriota; class Fusobacteriia; order Fusobacteriales; family Fusobacteriaceae; genus Propionigenium. Next base: position 1,334 of record CAYSGC010000306.1, read on the forward strand.
CGGGAACGAATATGTCTATGACGCTTCAGGCAGTGGAAAACGACCTGGTAAAGCTAAACCATGAACCAAACATGGAGGAGCTTTGTGACCTGGTATCTGAATCCATACTGCTGGGAGCCAGAGGAAACTCGGGAACTATCCTTTCCCAGATAATACAAGGGTTCCTGTCTGCCCTTTCCGGGAAGGAAGAGGTAAGTGTAGCTGACGTAGTGCAGGGATTCATCAATGCCAAGGAGAAGGCATATAAGGCAGTAACTGAGCCAGTAGAGGGAACTATGCTGACTGTAATCAGAAGGGTGGCAGAGGAAGCTCAGAAGTATGACGGGCCTCAGGATGACTTCATCCTGTTCCTGGCATTCCTTAAGAATGTAGCTGCTGAAGCTGTGGAGGAGACTCCGAATATGCTTGCTAAGCTGAAGGAAGCTGGAGTGGTAGATGCAGGAGGTAAGGGAATATTCTACATCCTTGAAGGATTTGAAAAATCTGTTACCGATCCTGAGATGCTTAAGGACCTTGAAAGAATAGTTCAGTCCCAGGCACACAGAAGGGAGAAGCTGGAGCACACAGTGAGCCATGAGCACGAGGAGATCGAGTTTAAGTACTGTACAGAGTTTATAATCGAGGCAGGAAACTTTGACCTGGAGGAGTATAAGAGCCAGGTAATCGGTTACGGAGATTCCCTGGTATGTGCCCAGACGCCTAAGAAGACCAAAACTCACATCCACACAAACAATCCAGGACTTGTCCTTGAGATAGCCGGAAAGCTGGGGAACCTGAATCACATAAAAATAGAGAATATGGAGATACAGCACAGCGGTCTTATGCCATCTGAGATCACTAGAGAGATGGAGAAGTCTGGCAGAAATATAATCGTAAGAAATGAAAACAGCGTACCAGTTGCTTTCCTTGCAATAGTTGACAACCATAAGCTGGCGGAACTCTTTATAGAGGACGGAGCCACTGCAGTGCTTATCGGGGGACAGACACAGAACCCGAGTGTGGCAGATATAGAGGAGGCCATCTCCAAGATCAACTCAAGGGAGATAGTGCTCCTGCCAAACAACAAGAACATCATCTCAGCAGCTAAGATAGCAGCTGAAAGATCCGACAAGGAGATCGCTGTACTTGAGACTACCTCCATGCTTGAGGGACACTACGTGGTGAAGAACAAGAAGGAGGATATGACCTCCCTTACAAGCCACCTGAAGAGAAACTTCTCAATAGAGATAACTCAGGCTGTAAGAGATAC
>CAYSGC010000307.1:0-2582 GCA_964430145.1 uncultured Fusobacteriaceae bacterium
TCTTAAAACTCTGAATAAGGTAGGGGACAACCATCAGCAGAAAGCCTAGAAGACTGATAATTCCTGTATTTAAAGCCATCTGCAGATACATATTGTGGGGCTTGGATATAAACATATATGGAGTGCCATAGGAGATAAACTTTCCAAAGTAATCATTCTGAGGATAGATTATCGGATAGGTATCGGGCCCATATCCAAAGAGCCCTGTTTTTTTCAGAAGGGGTATACTTCTTGACCATATGTATATTCGATTGGATCCCTTTTTTTGTATCTTATCTACAAAGCTTATTCTTTCGGGACTCACTATGTCTTCTGCTTTTCCATCTCTGCCTATGGTTTTAAAGTTTTTTTCCGTTAAAACAAGAGGATAGGAGCTCTCTCCTCCTAGGTTCAGGTGAATCACATTCTGATATCTGCTATCTCTTCTAAAGGAAATATTCTCATAGCCTTCTTTAGTAAGATATATGCTTCCCTCTTCCTCTTCAAAGGTAACTTTTTTGCCTGCACCCTCATAAAACTCAAGCCCCTTTTCACCTTTTCTAATATGTAGAGTTTCTCCATACATCTTCAGCTTTAACCCACCTCTATCAGCGACCAGTTCCCTATAACTACTTCCAGACCCCTCATCCTTGGTTAGCTGATCCCCTATGGCTCCTCCTGAGAGATAATTTAGTCCCCAAAATATCCCTGTACTCAATATTGTCAGCAGAATTAAGGGGACAAAGTAATCCTTAAACCTTCTTCTTTTTAAAAACAAAAGAAGAAGCAGTCCTCCCTGAAAAGCTACCATACCTGCCCTGGACCTGGAGGCCAACAGAAGGGCAAAGATCATGCTATAAACCATCAGCAATAAAAATTTATGGAGCACCTTCCTATTTTCAATAAAGAGAACAACCAAAACCCCTAGAATCAGAGCTGCAAAGGATCCGCTGTAGTTTGAGTTTCCTAAACTGGCTGATACATTATGAAACTGAGGATTTCCCTTTATCACTTCTATCAAACTTACATATCCCCCGCTGGGATAAGCCACCTTTCCTATCAAATCTTCTCCAGGAAGTATCCGCTGGGCAAGAAGAGGGAGCTTGTAGATGCTCCTTCCTAAAAATTCCGTTATCCCGACAACACTTACCAATACTCCTCCAGCAAGAAGGGAGTATGTCAGAAGCTTTACCCTCTTTATATCCCCCACAGATATGCTTAGAGCTGCCAGAGCAAGTATCCCGTAGGAAATAAGAGCAAAGTAACCCTCATACCTGTTTCCTCCCCCCTTCAAGGCTATGCTCCAGAAGGGAGACAGAAGGGTGGATACCGTTATCCCTATAATATAGATGGCCAGCCCCACACTATACCTTGTCTTTATCTTCTCCTTTTTCAGAAGATAAATCAAAAATGAAATGACTGCCAATGGTATCAGCAACTTCAGTTTTTCATAGAAGTAAAAGTCCCCGTTGGCATCTCCCAAGGGATGTGCCAAGTACTCCAGGCTTCCTTTAGGTGTTGGAAATATATTCATCTTAACTATCACAGGATATATTACAAAAAGAACTATTAAAGGTAGTACCTCAATCATCTGCTTCCTCCATTATACTTTGACATATTAAATGTATTCAGCATTTGAGGGGATTTCCTTTTTATAGACCTCCTTAGAGGCTTAGCTGCTACCTCTTTTCAAGAAGTACCACAGCATAGGCCTTCATTCCATCTTCGTTCCCAGTAAACCCCAGTTTCTCCTCTGTTGTAGCTTTTACACTTACTCTATCCAGCTCAACTCCCACTGCTTTAGCTATATTTATCCTCATACTCTCTATATATGGCTTCAGTTTAGGTCTCTGGGCCACTATCTGAGAGTCCAGGTTACAAACCCTGTATCCCTTATTCTCTATCAGTTCCACCACATGAGCCAGGAGCTTCATGCTGTCTGCTCCGCTATATTCAGGGTCTGTATCTGGAAAGTGCTGTCCTATATCTCCCAAGGCCAATGCTCCCAGCATAGCATCCATTATTGCATGTACCAGTACATCTGCATCTGAATGGCCTAAAAGCCCCATAGTATGAGGCACCTCTACTCCCCCTAATATAAGTTTCCTTCCCTCTACCAGCTTATGTACATCGTAACCATTTCCTATTCTATACATACCTTCCTCCTTAATCTTAATCTTTGATTTTTCTTACTATGAAAAAAGAGGCCCTAGGCCCCTTTTTAATCTATCTTAGTTCCACTCGTGGTAGAGTTCATCGTAAAATGCAACGATCTCTTCCTTGGTTACCGTAGAGGTTCCTATTCTCCCCACTACTACACCAGCTGCTGTATTGGCTATCTTCGCAGCTTCATGCCATGTCGCCCCTGCTGCTGCTGCCAGGGTAAATACAGAGATTACAGTATCTCCAGCACCTGTCACATCATATACTTCCTTGGCAAAGGTCGGAATGGTTACCGTCTCTTCCTCAAAGAGGCTCATTCCTTCTTCACTCCTTGTGAGAAGAAGGTTGGTAAGGTTTAACTTTTCCTTCAGCTCCCTTCCTAGCTTTTCCACATCCTCTATCCTGTCCAGACCGATGCACTCCATAGCTTCCTTCCTGTT
>CAYSGC010000308.1:0-2556 GCA_964430145.1 uncultured Fusobacteriaceae bacterium
TCTCCATATCCACTATGATTATATCTGCATCATAGCCCGTCTCCAGCCTTCCCTTTCCTCTCAGGTTGAAGATCTCAGCAGGCTTGGTTGAGTACATATCCACAAGCTTAGCCAGGGTAAGTCTTCCCTTGTTTACTGCATCCAGCATTAGGGGCATCGCCGTTTCTATCCCCGGGATTCCAAAGGTTACCTTGGCATCCTTCTCCTCCAGTGTATGTGGGGCATGATCTGTACCTATGGTATCTATCATTCCCTCCTCTATAGCCCTCCACATGGCGTCCACGTCTGTCTGTGGCTTCAGCTCAGGCTTCATCCTAAGCCTCTGGGTCTGCTCCTCCAGGTTCAGGAAGAGGTGATGTGGCGTTACCTCCACATAGATCTCCTTATAGTCCTTCTTAGCTTCCCTTACCAGCTCCAGCTCCGATTCCTGGGAGATGTGACACAGGTAGAGCTTCTTGTTGTATTTCCTCGCAAAGTCGATGGCCTTCTGTACCATCTCTCCCTCTGCGTGTACCATTACCTTGTCGCTTGCCTCAAAGATCTCCCCCAGGACCTCATCATTTTCTATGAGCATCTTCCCTGTGGATATATTAAGGAATACCTTTGTTGCCACGATATTCTGGGATCTTCTTATCTCCTCTGAGTTGTTGTCCAGGGATCCCCCGAAGTTAAACCCGAAGTTTACTATGGACTTCTCCTCTGAGAGTCTTCTCTTTTCCTCCAGTGCTTCCACTGTAATAGTTGCAGGATTGGTGTTTGGCATATCTATATAGGTAGTTACTCCCCCCTTGGCACAGGCCATGCTTCCCGTCTCAATGGTTTCCTTGTGGGTCATTCCTGGTTCCCTCATGTGTGTATGCACATCTATCATCCCCGGAAGAACATCCTTCCCCTGGGCATCCAGGATCTCTCCGCTATACTCAATTCCAGCCTCTATCCTGGCTATCTTCCCCTCTTCAATAAGGATATCCACCAATCCCTCTCTATCTATTAATTTACAATTTTTTATCAGCATACTTCCCCCTTACTTTTCTCTTGAAAGAAAAGTAACAAAAGTTCAAGTCTTTCGTTACATTTCACAAGTAAAATGTTAATAATTCGGCTTTTACAAGCTACAGTCCTCGTACCTGCGGAACTTATCCTGTTAAACAACCTAAGTCATTCCCCTTAGTACAACGCTGTATCAATAACTCAAGACGTTTTTTATTCTTTCAAAGGACCATTAAAAAATATCGTCAGTGGTGTAGGAAGATAAAATCCAGAAAGATCTTTGACTGTCTGAGCAAAGCGAGTTTCAAATCTTTCAGATTTTATCGACTACATAATAGATATTTTTTTCAGGTCTTGATTTTTTGGGCACTTTTGTATCAAGACAAAAGTGTTAGTTAGCCAGTGCTTCCTTGATCTCAGCCATTACCAGGTTAGCTGCTTCCACTGGATTCTCCGCCTTAGTGATTGGTCTTCCCACTACCAGGAAGTCACATCCGCTTTCAATGGCCTTCTTAGGGGTCATAATTCTCTTCTGGTCATTGGCTGCTGCCCACTGTGGTCTTACTCCCGGACAGATAGTCTTAAAGTTTTCCCCGCAGACCTCCTTGATGCTCGCTGCTTCCCATGGAGAACACACTACTCCGTCCATTCCGCTTTCCTTAGTTGCCTTTGCCCAGTGCATTGCCAGCTCCTTGATGTTTAGCTCCGTTGCAAAGTGCTCTGAAACCTCCTCCTCTGAGAAGCTTGTAAGTACTGTTACAGCTATAGCCATGGTCTCAGGACTGATCTCCTTCACCCTTTCAGCCACGCTCTTCATCATGGTCTTTCCACCGCCTGCGTGTACGTTGAACATGAATACATCCTGCTTGGCAGCAAAGATGGAAGCCATTGTTGTGGTGTTTGGAATATCGTGGAACTTAAGGTCTAGGAAGATCTTCTTCCCCAGTCCGTTCAGGTAGTTTACAGCCTCTCCCTTGGAGTTAAGAAACATCTCAAGTCCTACCTTATACACCGATACTGCGTCTCCCAGTGTCTCAACAAGTCCCTTTGCATCCTCTAGTGTCGGGTAGTCCAGTGCTACGATTAATCTGTCCTTTGCATTTATCATGTGAATTCTCCTCTTATAAAATTATTTTTTCAACCCTATAAATCTCTCTATCTTTTAAGTTTCCAGCTGCTCCCCCAGCAGCTGGATCTATCTCTATGCTGTCTTTTCCTTCTTCTCCTCCACTGCCTTTGGCGGGTGGATGCATCCCACTATCTCGGAGATGTTTTCTAGGTTGTTCTCCTCACAGTACTTCTGGAGCCCCTTCTTGATCTCCACTGGAAGCATTGGGTTTGTGAATATCCCCGTTCCCAGAGAGATTGCATTGGCTCCTGCCATGAAGAACTCGATTGCGTCCTCTACACTTGAGATTCCTCCCATTCCAAGTACCGGAATGTTCACTGCCTGGGACACCTGGTATACCATTCTCAGTGCCACCGGCTTTACCGCTGGTCCCGAAAGTCCCCCGAAGATATTTCCAAGTACAGGCTTCTTCTTCTTAATGTCTATTGCCATTCCAA
>CAYSGC010000309.1:0-2542 GCA_964430145.1 uncultured Fusobacteriaceae bacterium
TATGATGAGGCTCTTCATCTCCTCTGTGAGAACTATCTCCTCCAATGTTAGAAACTTCCCAGGAAGGGGTTCCATGGAATCTGTAAGTATATAAGCAGACATTATCCTAACCTGCTTAGGCATAAAGGAGCTTCCTCTGAAGTAGAGTTTCCCGTCCCTATAGCACACATCTACCCTTCTCACCTTCTCCTTGAGCTTCTTTCCCTTATAGTCTGTAAATCTGCTTACATCATAGGTTCCGCTGAGCTCCTCACAGAGTTTTTCTATCTCCTCAGTGCTTCTGGTTATTCTACTCGCCTTATACTTATAGCAGTAAGCCCTCTCCTCTACCATCTCTGGGAAAATAAGGTTGGGAAGGGTCTTCTTATAGGATTTTATCCTTATCTTTACATTTTTTCCGGCCTTGGAATTAAACCTCTCTATAAGCTTGTCCACATCTCCGCTGTAGTTGCTGCTCATATAGAGGATATTTTCCGTGGCACTTACCTTGGCATCTGTTCTTCCAGCCTGCTGTATCCCCTTGGCCCATGTAAAGCCAAGTTCATTCATAAGCTTGCCGAACTCCTCCTTAACACTTCTCCTACCCTTGAGCTCATCAAAGGTATCGAAGGCTTTCCCATCGTAGGAGATATAGTACATATATCCAAACTTACTCCCCTTCTCCAGACTTCTAAGATCCATAATTTTATTCTCCATATCCATAGTCAGCTATAACGTCTACCTTTCCTATCTTTGAGATCGTCTCAATATTATTTCTTAAAAGCTCCTCATCCTGTACATTGTCCTTGTTGTTAAATACAAGGCCCTTTATCATTATATCATTTCTCTTAAGCACATCTATCGTCAAAAGAGTGTGGTTTATAGTTCCCAGGGTATTTGCCGATACCAGGATTACCTCCGATTTCTTTCTGTAGTCCACCAGAAGGTCCAGGAAGGTATAGTTGTCCTTTAAGGGTACCAGAAGTCCCCCTGCCCCCTCTACAAAGAGAACATCGTTTTCCTGAAGGCCTGCATCTATCCTGTCCTTTATCGTCTTAAGGCACACCTTCTCCCCATCCAGCTCAGAGGCCACATGAGGTGACATTGGTTTAGTGTAGAAGAATATATTTACATCCTCTATCTCCTTATTCAGTAGCTTGGCATAGGCATAGGAATCGGACCCCTCTAAGCTTTCTGGAAAGGTCTCCCTTCCAGTTTCCACTGGCTTCAGTGCACCTACCTTCTTGCCGGACTTCATCTCCTCCCTCATAAGGTTAAGGGTAGCATAGGTCTTTCCTATCTCGGTATTTGTTCCCACTATAAAGTAGAGTTTCCCCTCATTGGCGCTTCTGTCCCTTACTATATGACACTTACGGCATCTTGGCTCATAGGCCTCGCTTGCTCCCACAAGAACGATGGGATCATCGTAATATGCAGGCTCTCCGTTAACAAGTCTTTGGGATCTCGATGCGGGGTTACCACACACTGCACACACTGCATTGAACTTATCCACATACTCAGCCTTGGACATAAGGGCATCCATAGGCTTAAAAGGTTCCCCTCTAAAGTCCTGGTCAAGTCCTGCTACGATAACCCTCTTTCCCATATTGGCAAGCTTCTCGCAAAACTCCACCACTGGCCCTCCAAAGAACTGAACCTCATCTATTCCTATTATCTCTGCGTCACTGTATCTTTCAAAGAAGAGCTTCTCCATCTCCTCCACTGAAGCAGCAGGAACTCCCTCTATAGTCAGCTGGCTGTGAGATGCCACCTTGGTGTCATCATACCTCTTGTCACTGGAGTGCTTAAAAGCTACTACCTTCTGATTTCCATATCTGGCTCTTCTCAGCCTTCTGATGAGCTCCTCGCTCTTACCAGAAAACATACTTCCAGTTACTACTTCTATCCAACCCATTCCTTCTGTCAATAAAAAGTGCACCAAACCACCTCTAATCTATATTTTCTTGCTTTCTCTGCATCTTTAATTATATTTTCGTACCTAAAATTATATCACATAAGACAGGTTATTACAAAAGTTTCTGCTGTCCACTTCCTCCCAGGAGGAAAGCCATTAAATACAGGACTTTATAGATTGCACCGGCTCCATCCACTGCACTAAAAAAGCCCCATGGACAGGACTTCTGTAAGTGTATTTTAACTAAAAATAATTTTTAATGGTTATTTTCTTCTGTCGGAGCTTAAATTCTCATCTTCTAGCTAAGAGGAGGAGTGTATATCTTTAATCGTAAACTTCTCCTCCCCCTCTACAACAATATCAAAAAGATGCCTCCCCTCCTCTATAGTTAATAGGTATCCCCTGCTTGTTTTAAGGCCGCTCACCTTCATCTCTTCATGCCCCTTCACCTTTAGTACTCTTTTTAACTCTGAAATAGAAAGGGCAACTCCCCTATTCATAACCTCCTGCAGATCTCCCCTCATTTTAGAACCCATACTCCCTCTCCTTATACTTAAATTATTAACTTCCATCTTAATTATAGGGGGCAATAGTAAGAAAATAGTAAAATTTATTACTTAAAGGAGGAATTTAAAAAAAAGGAGCCTT
>CAYSGC010000310.1:0-2527 GCA_964430145.1 uncultured Fusobacteriaceae bacterium
TTGCCCCAGCTTTCCTCAGCAGCTCTATGAGCTTTCTGCTGGTTGTCCCCCTGACAAGGGAGTCATCTACAACTACAACCCTCTTTCCGTTTATACTCCCCCTGATGGGAGAGAGCTTCCTGCCCACAACATCCTCCCTAACCTCCTGGGAGGGCTCTATAAAGGACCTTCCGCTATATGAGTTTCTTACAAGGCCTATGCCGTAAGGGATACCGCTTGCCTCTGAAAATCCTATGGCTGCAGGTATTCCAGAATCGGGGACCCCGATCACTATATCTGCCTCTACCTCTTTCTGCTTAGCCAGAAGCCTTCCTCCCTCTACCCTTGCACTATACACATCCACACCATCTATGATGCTGTCTGGCCTGGCAAAGTAGATGTGTTCAAAGGAGCAGGGAGAGCTGAGAGAGAAGTTAGACCTTATGGACTTAACTCCCTTCTCTCCTACAACTACTATCTCCCCTGGCTCAATATCCCTCACCAGGGAAGCTCCCACTGAATCCAAGGCACAGGATTCAGATGCCAGGAACCACTCCCCCTGGCTATTCTGTCCCATGCAGAGGGGCCTTATTCCTGCAGGGTCCCTCATTCCAATAAGTTTATTCTCTGCGAGAATCACAAGGGCATAGGATCCCTCTAAGGTTACAGCCGCATCCCTGAGGGATCCAACTATATTTTTACCCTTATCCAGGGTGAGCATCCTGAGGATAACCTCCGAGTCGGAGGTTGTGGAAAAGTTTCCTCCCCTCTTTATGAGGTCCGACCTGAGCTTTCCTGCATTGGTGATGTTGCCGTTGTGGGCTATAGCGATACTTCCAGATCTATAGGAAGATTCAAGGGGCTGGGTATTTTCCAGGAGGCTACCCCCCTGGGTAGAGTATCTCACATGACCAATGGCAGAGTTCCCTGTAAGACCTTCCAGAACTTCAGAGGAAAATACATCTCCTACAAGTCCCATCTCCTTACGGGTTTCTATCCCTCCAAAGTCTGACACAGTAATTCCTGCACTCTCCTGTCCCCTGTGTTGTAAAGCATGGAGAGCAATAGATGTCAGATGTGCTATCCCATCCTTTTTTTCCCTGGAAAAGATCCCGAAAACTCCGCACTCCTCCTCCATCTTGTCTATAGATCTGTTCATAGGTTTACCTCCACTTAAGATAAGCTCCCTTTGCTGTCTGGTACAATAGAGAGAGCTTAATGCTACTTGTTAAATTAAATCTAAGCTTTCTTGAGATCCTTACCTCTCTTGATAGGGCAAAGGTCTCCACACATTGTACATACTTCTTCATTTTCAGGAGACGATGATTTTCTGTACTCACGAGCCTTCTCAGGATCTATGGCTAACTCAAACATCCTCTCCCAGTTAAGCTCTCCTCTGGCCTTACTCATCTCGTGATCCCAGTCGATGGCTCCCTTAACGCCGTTGGCTATATCAGCTGCATGAGCTGCTATTCTTGAAGCGATGATACCGTCCTTCATATCCTGAAGATCCGGAAGTCTCAGGTGCTCTGCCGGTGTGACATAGCAAAGGAAGTCCGCTCCGTGAGTTGCAGCAAGGGTACCACCGATAGCTGACGTGATGTGGTCGTAACCTGGGGCAATATCTGTAACCAGAGGTCCGAGGATGTAGAATGGTGCTCCGTGGCAAAGCTTCTTCTCCAGCATCATATTTCCAGCTATCTCGTTAAATGGAACGTGTCCCGGCCCCTCGATCATTACCTGTACATCCTTCTTCCAAGCTTCCTTAGTGAGTTCTCCCAGGATAAGAAGTTCCTGGATCTGAGGAGCATCTGTGGCATCCTTAAGGCTTCCAGGTCTCAGACCGTCTCCCAGACTAAGGGTAACGTCGTACTCTCTACAGATATCAAGAAGTCTGTCAAAGTGCTCATAGAATGGGTTTTCCTTGTTGTTTATAAGCATCCATTCATACAGGATAGATCCCCCACGGCTAACAATGTGAGTCAGTCTAGGGTTGTTCTGGATTCTCTTTACACACTCAAGGTTAAGTCCTGCATGGATAGTAAGGAAGTCGATACCGTCCTCACAGTGCTCCACAACTACCTCGAAGAGATCCTCTACAGTCATCCTGCCGATATCCTTACCGTACTTTGCTACAGCATCATACATAGGTACAGTACCAAGCATAACAGGGGACATCTCCACCAGCTTCTTTCTGAAGTTCTTAGTGTCTCCGTAGATACTCAGGTCCATGATTGCATCGGCCTTCATCTCGATGGCAGTTCTTACCTTTTCAAGCTCCAGGTGGTTGTTGCATTCATCCTCTGAAACTCCAAGGTTAACATTAACCTTTGTCTTAAGCCCGTTTCCCACAGCTTTTCCCACCAGATTCTTGTGTTTTTTATTTGCAGGGATAACGATCCTTCCCGCTGCCATCTCAGCCATTAAAAATTCCTTTGATACACTTTCCTCTCTTAAAACTTCCTCCATCTGCTTTGTAAAGATTCCCTTTCTAGCAGCTTCCATCTGAGTTGCGTAGTTCATAGTGTTCTCCTTAATCTATTAAAAA
>CAYSGC010000311.1:0-2522 GCA_964430145.1 uncultured Fusobacteriaceae bacterium
TATCTGGAGCCCTGGATATATTAACTTCAGGCTTATTGTTATTTGATTATTTTTATGCTAAAATGGAGGAAAATTATGAAAAAAATCAAGGATGTAATAAACAGGAAAGTTGTGACAATATCTCCAGAGGAAACTCTGGATAAGATAATAGCCCTTATGAAGGAAAAGGGGATCGGAAGGCTCCCTGTAGTGGAAGATGGAAGGATACTAGGGGTGGTAACAAGGGATGATATCCTCATAAGGGAGGAGAAGGCTCCCCTGCCTCCAGTGATAGCTTTCTGGGATCTTCTCATAACTCTTCCCGGAAATAAAAACTTCCAGGAAAAACTTAAGAAGATATCCTCCTATAAAGCCAGTGAGCTTATGTCGGAGGACTATCTTGTAAGCGGTGAGGAGGACGACCTGGAGGAAGTGGTAACAAAGATGCTAGAGGAGGGATTTCCCTATACTCTGGTGGTAGAGAAGGGTGAGCTGAGGGGGATTATTACCAAAAGCGACCTCATCTACAATTGTTTTTAATATAAGCTAGCCCCAGGCTATCTATATAAATAAATGATTGATTAAAAAGGAAGGTGTAAATTTAACTTGGACACGTACGGCGAAATTATATTACTTATAATTTTAATTGGGCTTTCTGGCTTTTTTTCAGCTTCAGAAACAGCACTTACGGCATTTAAGAGTAACAATTTGGAGGATGTAGAGGATGAGCATCCAAAGGTGGCGGAACTTCTCAGAAAGTGGCTGAAGAAGCCAAATGAGATGCTCACTGGAATACTTTTGGGAAACAATATAGTAAATATTCTGGCTTCATCCATAGCTACAGCGGTAACATTTGCAATGATTGGAAGCAGCGGAAGGGCCATAGCAATGGTAACTCTGTGTATGACAGTGGTTATCCTGATTTTTGGAGAGATTACTCCAAAGGTTGTGGCAAAGAACTACTCAAGCAAGGTAGCCATGCTTGTTATTCTACCTATATACTATGTATCACTGTTGACACTTCCAGTGATCAAGATACTCATATTTATATCCAAGATAATAGGAAAGATCTTTGGAATACATATAAGCGATGAGAACCTCATGATCACAGAGGCGGATATTAGGTCCTATGTGAATGTAGGAGAGGCTGAGGGTGTAATAGAAGAGGATGAGAAGGAGATGATCCACTCGATATTTGAGTTTGGAGAGACCAGCGCCAAGGAGGTAATGACTCCGAGGACATCCATGTTTGCCCTTGAAGCGGATCAGACTATAGATGAGGTTTGGGAAGAGATAAAGGAAAACGGATTTTCCAGAATACCTGTATATGATGAGGAGGGGATAGACAATATCATTGGAATCCTCTACCTGAAGGACCTTCTGGATATTGTAAAATCAGGAAAAACAGACGTTCCTGTGGGAGACTACCTGAGAGAGGTGTACTTTGTACCGGAAACCAAATCCATAATGGAGATCCTGGAGGAGTTTAAGAGGAAGAAGGTACACATTGCCATAGCTCTGGATGAATACGGGGGAACTGTGGGAGTCCTTACTATTGAGGACCTTATCGAGGAGATAGTGGGAGAGATACAGGACGAGTATGATAAGGAAGAGGATGAACTCATCAAAGCAGTGGGTGATGAGGTATATGAAGTAGATGCAATGATAGACATCGAGACCCTTAACAAGGAGCTGGATATTGAGCTGCCTGAATCTGAGGATTATGAGAGCCTTGGAGGACTTGTGGTAACTGAGATGGGAAAGGTTGCCGATGTGGGAGACAGCATCCAGGTTGGAAATATAAAGATAAATGTCCTGGAAGTGGATAAGATGAGGGTGTCAAAGGTATTACTACATAAAATAAGTGATGAGGTTGAAGGATGAAAAGTAGGATGAAGAATTGGTTCTATACAGGTCTTATAGCGGTACTTCCAGTTGTACTAACAATATATTTTGTGTCCTGGATAGCCAAGCTCATAATTACCTTTATAGGTAACTCATTTGTTGTAAAGTATATAACGGACTACCTTCTGAAGATGGAGAGCATAACCACAAGGCAGGAAGCGGAAATTTATATAAAACTCGCAGTATACATCCTGGCTATAGTAGGTGTGTTTATTGGAGTTACCATTGTGGGAATGACCCTGAAGCTGGTGATTGGAAGAAAGATAGCCAACAGTCTGGAAAAGCTCTTTACAAAGATACCTATAATAAAGTCGGTATATACTACTTTGAGCCAGATCACAGGTCTGGTATCTTCAGATAAATCAAAATCCTACCAGAAGGTGGTGCTCCTGGAGTATCCCAGAAGGGGGATATATAGCCTAGGTTTTTTAACAAGTGACGGGAATAGTTACTTCGAAGACATCACAGGGAGATCAAAGCTGCTCAATGTATTTATACCTACCTCTCCCAACCCTACATCGGGGATGTTTGTAATGGTACAGGAGAGTGAGGCCAGGGTCCTCGATATGAAGGTGGAGGAGGCAGTAAAACTTATCATATCCGGAGGAGCAGTGTTACCTGAAACAGCAGAAAAATAA
>CAYSGC010000312.1:0-2513 GCA_964430145.1 uncultured Fusobacteriaceae bacterium
TATCAGGATGCAACGTTACGCTGCTTTTTATTCTTCCTCTCTTATTCTTTGGATAAATTCTTTTGGGAGGAAAGATATGGAAGAGATAACCTCTTCCCTGGGGAATAACCACATAAATTTACGCCTGTATTGGGGCTTAAAAGTAAGAGGTATAGAATAAAAAAGGACACAACGATCTATTGGATCGAAGTGTCCTTCTATAAGGTAAGTTTATTTATAGTTTAGTTAAAGTTATTCATGGCCCAAAAGCCTCTACAGTTAAGAGCAAATATGAGGTATTTAATAACTTCCATCATAGGGAAACCTCCTTTAATCACTATTATATTAAATATTATTATAGCATATTCTATAGATTTTGTCCAATTTTTAGGAAGTGGTGTAACTAAATGGAGAACCTGTGGAGATTTTGGAGTTTACTGATTCTCATAGCAATATTCATGAAAGGTTGAAATAATCAAAAGTTGGAATTAATATAAATAACAGTTGATATAAACGAATATTTATATTAATATTTAAGAGAGAAGGAGGTGATTAGATGACAGATTACAAGCTGCTGAATAAAACCTTTAAGGTACTGGCTGACGTCAACCGGCTTAAGATTATCGAAGCTCTGACCATGGATTGCAGGAGTGTCAATGAGATTGCAATGAGGGCCGGGATCTCGCAGCCCCTTGCGTCCCATCACCTGAAAACTCTCAGGGAGGCGGGTATTGCCCGTTGTGAGAAACGTGGGACCTTCAACTACTATTGACTGGCTGATAAGATGATCTGGAAGATCATAGAGATGGCTAAAGAATTTGCTTCTGAAAGTACCAAGTAGGTCACCCTGGAAAAATATAGTACCTGATCTTCAGGGAGAAGATTAATTGTAAAATAAACTTTAAAATAAAGGGAGGTAGATATGGGAACACTTTTTACAGCAGATGACAAGGACAAGATAAAAAGGGATATCGAGAGCAAGTATCAAAAAGTTGCTGCTACCCCAAAGGGGCAGTTTAAGTACCCCACAGGGAGGGAAGCCCTTGAAAGGCTGGGATATGATTCAGATATTCTCAGATCCCTTCCCGATGAGGTGACAGATTCCTACTGTGGTACTGGAAATCCCTTTTCCCTGGGGAGAATAGAGGAGGGGGAAAAAGTTTTAGATTTCGGGTGCGGAGCAGGGGTAGACACTATCTTTGCTGCAAAAATGACTGGAGATACAGGAAGGGCCATAGGTATTGACATTGTTCCAGAGATGCTTGATAAAGCCAAGAAAAACAGGGATGCTCTGGGGCTTACCAATGTGGAGTTTGCAGTATCCAAGGGGGAGACCCTGGAGTTTTCAGAGGGATACTTTGACACTATTATATCCAACAGTGTAATAAACCTCGTTCCTGAAAAGGAGGTTATTCTCAAGGAGTTTTACAGATGTCTTAAGCCTGGGGGGAAGCTACTGCTGGTAGATCAGATATTTACAGGAGAGCAGATCAAGGAACACGCTGCCAGAGTAAAAAGCTGGTTCCAATGAGAGGGGGGAGCTGTACCAGAAAAGGTTTTTCTGGAGATGCTAGGTAATGAAGGGTTTTCCCACTTAAGGGTAGGAGGGAAAACAGGATTTAACAGTTCACCCAGAACTGTGGGAACTACAATCAGTGGAAGAAAACCAATGGCTTCAGAGTGCTGTAAGCCGGAGGGGTCGGAAGTTGAAGGTAAAGCTGCCGCTGAAGGTAAAAAGGAATTTAACGTGGAAACAGTTTTGGAGGAGGCATATGAATTGGGCTGTGAAGAAGGTAAAATTATAGATCCCAAAACTATAGCTGTGGGAAACTGGGTTCAGTGGAAGTGTAGATATGGCTGTGCACTGTATGATAAGGATGGATGCCACCCTCCCTATGCTCCAAGTGCTGAAGAAACCAGAAAGATACTCAAGGAATATTCAAAGGCTATTCTCATGAAGGGATTTAACGGATCAAAGCTTTCTGAAATAACCATAGATCTGGAAGGATTCGCATATGAGCTGGGCTACTATAAAGCTTTTGCTTTAATTGCATTGCCTGTAACACCTGGCAGCACATGATGCGGAGAGGAGGGGGCTCAGGTTGAGTCCACAACTAATCCTAAAATCAGGCCTATGCTGGAGGCGTGTGGAATCGACGTATTTAAAACGGTGAGAGATAACGGATTGGAATTAAATACGACCAAAGGTGAAGATGGGAGATGGTCCTTTTATACAATACTACTTGTAGAGTAGGGGCTTTCTATTGTAATAATTATTTTAGAGAGTTTAGGAGTATTGGTGGAGCTAAAATAATTAATCCCGCCTAAACTTCATTATTGAATTTCAATTTTAAAAAGAAAAAGACCACCTCTTTGAGGTGGTTTGATTTTATATATGAAAATATTAAGCTTTGTACATAGTGGCGCCCCCAATAGGAGTCGAACCCATAACCCCCGGATCCGAAGTCCGGTGCTCTATCCAATTGAGCTATAGAGGCGCGCTATTGTTGACCTGACTTCAAATCTGAAGTTTT